>JBEDDQ010000373.1:0-6650 GCA_041176185.1 Armatimonadota bacterium
CGTCTGGCCATGAAAGCCAACAGCATCAATCGTGACTCCGATAGGCTCCACCAGAGCGGCTAGTGCATCAGAGAATCTCTCACCAATCAACCTATCGACGACGGCTATCATTTGCGCCGTGACATCGGTGGTAGAAACGCTTAGGATCGCATCGCGCTCAGTGGATGACCAAGGAAACTCCTTATATGCGATTACCTCGACATCAATATTGGGTCCACTCGGGCTGATGCGGGTGATTGCAACATCGATTGCGTCAACCGATGTTCCAGACATCAGGCCGGCTACGATGCGCTCCCTATTAGCGTTGTCTTTCAGGAGCACATTGCCACCATTTTTTCAATGTGTCGTCGAAGTACTGGATAGGTATGATCTTCATTACAGACCGTATGGAGCGTTCCTGAAAGTCTGTCGACGTCGACATCACCACGCTTGACAGCATGAATTACGTTTGCTAGATGGTCACTGTCTCCGACATTTACAAGCAATCCGTTTTCACCATCAGTGACTAGCTCACGCATGTGTGGTGTATCGCTTGCAATAAGTAGCTGTCTCGCAAACCCTGCGCGTACTGCGATGGAAAAACCAGAGGCATGAGCTGTCGATTTCAGTATCGCTAAATGATGCTTATATGTTTTGAAGGCGTTGTCAACTTCATCGGCTGTGCCATGCACGTGGAACTTCATGGCTGGAGATGACAACGATACCTTTCTCGTAAAGCGGTCGACAGTGATTCCGCTATCCTCCGCTGAACGGGCTAAGGTCAAGTCATCCCGGTTACTGTCGCCAACTGAAACCCATTCCTTCGACTTCTTTGTTGTCGGTCTATCAGTTTGCTGCCAAACGGTGGGTGTCACCTCGATAGCATGCACCCCTGTGCTTGACCGGAGTGTAGGAATGTCTGCTCGGCTAAAGCACGTCACGATAGATGCCCGTTTGAGGGATGAAGATAACAATCCGTTATAGCCTACGTTGGTTGACTTGGGGATAATCCCGAGCGCAACCCAAGGATTTTTGGCAGCTGTCACTCTAATGGCAATACTTGTCGCAATCGCGGCTGATGCTTCCCAAGTGACAAGACAATCGTTGGGTTTTATTCTTCGTGCGATCTTTATTGTGCATCGGAGTACGTTTGGGATGGTCCGATTCATGTGGAGCTCTGGGACGGAACATACACCGGTACTGGAACATGTATCCGCGTTCTGAAAAACCCAGTTACCCGGTTCAGCCCATGGGAGCACAAGTAAGTTATTGTGGTGTTGCCTTGCCATCGATGATTCCATCAAGCGGTCGGATGCCTTAATGCTGTGTCCCGGTTATACTTCAATTAAATGACCACTGAAAACATTGTCGTTCAAGGCGGCGTAGTTATCTATAACCCAACGGCGGGACGCGGGCAAGGGGCGATACTCGTCGAGCAGGCAAAATTGCACCTAGGTGATGCATTTGAGTGGGTGCCAACGCTTCGTGTCGGTCACGCTACCGAACTGGCAAAGTCGTACGCCGGAAAAGTCCCGACGATTGTTGCTTGTGGAGGCGATGGAACCGTTGGCGATGTTGCCCGCGGGATTTATGGCACAGACACCAACCTCGGCGTGCTTCCAGTAGGGACTGGAAATGACTTTGCACGCAATCTCGGGATTCCCCTCGATGTTGAACAGGCATGCCTTGCCATTATGGGGGGCACGATTCGCTTTATTGATGTCGGGACAATCAACGGCAGTATTTTCATCAACAACGCAGGGATCGGATTTGATTCGCATGTGATGAAGACGATGAACTCAGGTATACGCTTTCTCCGTGGACAACCCGCGTTTATGCTTGCGATACTTAAGTCAATACTTGTCTATAAGCCATTTCGCTTAACGCTAAAGACAGAAGATATTGACATCGACATGCCGAAAGCCCTCTTGGTAAGTGTTCTCAATGGCCAGGTTTACGGGGCCGGGTTGCCAGCAGCGCCGGGGGCGGAAGTCGATGATGGACGTATGGACGTCCTAGTTGTTGAAAATGTGCCGCCAATCCAGAGATTGGGACTGTTAATGCTCCTGCAAAAAGGGCACCATGTACACGATCCCCGTATAAAGCTCTTCCAGGCACGGTCCATCAAGATGAACGCGGTTCCACCTCAGCAAATAAACATTGATGGTGAAGTTCGCGGCTCAACGCCGATCGAAATCGAAGTCAAGTCCCGCTCACTTCGGGTGCTAATTCGCTGATGTGCTGTGTTCACGTGGATAAATCCAAACACACTATGAGCAACATTCTTGCTGGTAACAACCTGGCTTGGTTTACGTCAGATAAAGACCATAGCAAACTGGCCATGACCTCTTCACGGAGACGTTGTCGATGAATGTAGACGATGCGACGCAGCAGGCTCGACAGCGGCTTGAGGAGGCCCGGAAGAAGGCAGTAGACGCGGCTGAAGATGCGCGTGTGCGTGTGCGAGATGCTCAGGATGTAGCCGTTTCCACGGCACGAGAGGCAGCCAGGGATGCTCAGGAGCGTGCTCGCGCGGTGGCGGATGCCATGCCGGCTGGCCTTGCTGTTCGTTTGCTGTCATCGATGATCGGAATTCCCCTTCTCCTTGGTCTGGTTTTCTTTGAAATTTCCCCCGTAGCGCCAGGTGTGCTGTTTGTTGTAGCTCTTGCAAGCGTGTCAGTTCTCGGTGCAGGTGAGTTTTTCCGCGCGATGCGGATGAGGCACTTCCGGCCAAGCTCGATACTTGCCTATATTGCTGTATTTGTGAGCCACTTTGCGGCATGGAGTGTTAGTCGCTCCGTTCTAGAACAGCTCCTACCTGCCCTCTTGGTAGTTCTTCTGATTGGTACGCTCATCCATCAGGTTGTTCGCCGCGAAACGGAACCGCTGGTAAATACCGGTGTGACCCTTCTTGGCGTCTTCTATGCTGGCTGGTTAATGTCATACCTGATTCAACTACGGTCATTTCCGGGAGTCGTCTCTCCAACGCCGTTTCCATCCACACCATTTGGGGCATGGGTGGTCTTGTATGTGATGGCGATGACTTGGACGACGGATGCTGGTGCGTACTTTGTTGGCCGGCGTTTTGGTAAACACAAGCTTGCGCCATCATTGTCACCAAATAAGACCATCGAAGGTTCACTCGGTGGAATCCTCTTTGCAGTTCTGATGGGACTGGCTTGGGGACGCTGGATAAACATCCCAACCATTCATTGCATTATCCTCGGCATACTTTGTGGCGTTCTGGGTCAGATTGGTGACCTTTGTGAATCTGCGATGAAGCGCGATGTTGGGATAAAGGATTTTGGTGGAATCATGCCCGGGCACGGCGGTGTGCTTGACCGATTTGATTCGCTTCTTTTCACGGCGCCTGTTTGTTATTATTACCTGGTTACGTTGGTTGTTGGAGGTAAGTAAATGCATTTGTTTCTCCCTATCGTTCCCGCATTGGTTGCACCGGTTGTTCAGTCATCCTTTGATGAAGCCTATTTGGCGATTGCCGCAGGCGGTATCCAAAAGGAAACCAAAGCGCTTGGCGCTCTTGGTACCGTTGCCGGCGATACACGCGTCATTTTGCGTACCAATGGAAGCCGTGCTATCTGGTACGTACGAGCATCCCCGACGGATGACATTACCCTTCGTTTTGCACATCCGGATGTCAAACCAAACAACCCTGTCGTCATCGGGCAATCGGGATGGGTTGCGTTCGCGGAGCAGTTTAACAGTGGAACCGGATTTCGCTGGACGGTAACCAATGAGGGCCGCCAAGTCGGTAGTGGTGACTTCGAATACCATTTCCTGCCAGAAAAGTGCCGGCCACAGGCAGGTGTCCCTAAAGGTGAGATGGTCCAGCTCTCCAAGATCACAAGCACCGTGTACCCCGGAACAAATCGTGATATCTGGGTTTATGTTCCTAACGGCTATTCAAAAAGCAAGCCTGCGTGCCTGATGGTGTTTCAAGATGGCCAATGGGCAAAGAACTACATGCAACCAGTCTTCGACAATATGATTGCATCCAAAGAAATCCCACAAATTATTGGAGTCTTCATAACACCTGGAACGTACGCCGATGGCCGTTCAAACCGCTCTGTGGAATACGATACGCTTTCACCCAAGTACTCCGAATTCTTGATGAAAGATGTCTTGCCGATTGTCTCCGCTAAATGGCCTTTTCGTGACGGCGCGGAAAATCGTGCGATTGCCGGACTTTCGAGCGGTGCCATTTGTGCCTTCACGGTTGCATGGGAACGTCCTGACCAGTTTCATAAGGTCCTTTCATGGATTGGTAGCTATGTGAATCTACAAGGAGGTCCCTCTGGAATTGGAGGCGGGCACAATTACCCGACTATGATTCGCAAGTCTAAAGGCAATCCTAAGAATATCCGTGTCTATCTTCAGGATGGCATGAATGACCTCGACAATCCTTTTGGAAACTGGCCGCTTGCAAACATGCAAATGGACAAAGCGTTTGCATACAGTGGTTATGACTACAAATTTGTCATGGGGCAAGGTTTCCACTCCGACAGTCATGGTAAGTCACTGTTGCCGGAATCACTCAGATGGCTGTGGCGCGGTGTAACAATTGACTAAATCTCCGCTCTGGTGGATGGCTGGCAAACGCAGAGTCTTTACCACATCCACGTGCGTATCCGGATCTCTCCAAAGCGTTTGGGACTTTCACAGCAAACCTGCTGCACTCGAGACCTTGTCACCTCCAGAAATGAAAGTTTCTGTGGGTGATAAGGGCTTCTCTGTTGGTGAAGGTAAAGCGTTACTCATCTGGATGTCGCCCAAGGGGATGTTTTTACGGTTTCCCTGGGTATCTACTTTTGTCGATGTTCACGAGCCGTTCACGTTTACAGATGTGCAAACGATTGGCCCATTTGCACACTGGCGTCATACCCACACGTTCGAATCATCTGGTGACTCGACAATCGTACATGATCACATCGAGTACGCTGTGCCTGGCTGGTTCTTAGGCGACTTGCTCATTGGAAATATAATCGCCCATCAGCTTGAAGAGACGTTTCATTATCGAAGCACACTCTTAATGTCCCATCCCTGGTAACAAATTCCAAGCATGTGACGATGAGGCATCGATAATACTAAAACGATTTTTAGCTAAAATTAGTATCGTTTATCGGATGGACCTTGACCGGGTGTCGCTAGTTGGTTCAGCAGCTTGAATATTTCCCCGGCCAGTACCTGTGCTGCTGGGTTGTCTTGAAACAAGTCTGGATGAATGGCAAGTGCAAGCGTCCGTCTAGCCTTCAGCATCGCGGCGCGGGGTAGCCTCGCAGCAGCCACATTCAAGTCTTCCGAGCCAGCTGCCGGAGCCATGCCGCGCCCTTTTTGCGATGCAGCTCGCATTCCAGCCTGGAATCCTTCGGCATATACACCATCGCGATTAGCAGTAGCCGTTTCAGCCTTTTGTTCTGCTGATTTTGCTGCCTGTGATTTCTCTGTGCCATCCAGCATAAGCTCATCGATCCGACGAACCGCACGGTTCAGTTCAATCTGGAGTCGTCGGTTTTCCTTGACGGCTGCAGAGCGTTCCTTCCGAACACTCTCAAGTTCCCGACGAACAGAGTTGAGTTCACGAGTGGACACTGGTCTCGTCGAATGTTGATCCCCATGGATTCCGATGCGCTCACGTAAACCATCGATTCTGTAGAGCGATGCTCTTGAAATACCACTGTGATCTGCAACATCCTGAATAGTAAATGGAACACCTGTCGCCCGAAGTGCACGTACAGATGCATCAACTTTTGCGGTCAATTCAGAAATAGGCTGTGGTTTTGGGCCACGACGTCGACTTGAAACTTGCGTTTGCATCACCACTACAATACCAGTTTGGGCGTTGCTAGACCGGGGTTGGGCTAATAGAATGCCGTATGCCTGAAAAAGTTAAGTGGTACACATCCTGGAAGGATGCAGTAGCCGATTCCAAGCGAACCCGCCGGCCAATCCTGATTGATTTTTATGCTGACTGGTGTACTTACTGCAAGAAGATGGACAGAGAAACGATTCCAAATCCGTCCGTCCAGGCAACGTTATCCAAAGTAGTATGTGTCCGCCTCAACACCGAACGTGAAGGGCGAGCTCTTGCATCCAAGACTGGAGTAGGGACCTTGCCGACCTTTTTGCTCACAAATGCAAATGGAGAGCCGGAAGGTCGTATTGAAGGTTTTACAGATGCCGCACAGTTTAGTGCGACAATTGGAAGTCTCATCTCGGACTATGGGACCGCGGATAAGCGTGTAGCGGTAGCCATTTCGACAGGCAAAATCACCCCTGCGACAACCAATCTGCTGAAGGACTTACTGGTAAAGCGTCAACTTGGAGCCGCTGCAAAGCTAATTACTGGAATCGATAAGGGTAGACAGCCTGTCTTTCCAGTAGAAGCATATTTCACGCTGGGACAGCTCTTCTTGCAGCAACAATCAGGTGTGAATGCCCGACGATTCTTGGATCGTGGATTGATGCTCAAAATATCTGGACAACAGCGTGGTGCTGGGTTGTTCATTAAGGCCCTCACCTATTATCAGGAAAAGAACTATAAAGCGGCAATCGCTGGTCTTCAGATGGTGATCGATAACCCCGGGACCGAGTCGGGTCTCGTTACAAATGCGCGATCGGGGATTGCGGATATACGTACAAAAATCAAATAG
>JBEDDQ010000374.1:0-4453 GCA_041176185.1 Armatimonadota bacterium
ATAAATATCCCATTTGAGAGGTATCACACAATGTCCACGCCTGATGACGCATCCGCTCAGGATGAAGTCTCTTCCACGACTGAAAGTCCATCTGAACTGGATGTCGTAGCCGAATTGGAAGCGCAGCTTGCAGCGGCAAATGAGGCACGCCTACGCGCGCTTGCGGAATTTCAGAACTATCGTCGCCGAACGGATGAGGAGCGGGAAAACCTGAAAGGATTCCTCCTGTCGGGAGTCATGGAAAGCTTGCTGCCGATCGTCGACAATTTCGGCCGTGCTGTTGATTCAATGAATGCGTCAACCGATATTGACAAACTCCGTGAAGGCATTTCTGGAATTCATCGACAGCTTGCTACCGTCCTCGAAAAAAATGGTGTAGAGCAAATCGTCGCCGATGGTGCTGCTTTCGATCCAAATCTGCATAACGCAGTAATGCGTGTTGAGGATTCCAATGTCCCTACGGACACAGTTGTCGAAGTCCTACAGCCTGGCTACACCATCGGTGGACGGGTGCTACGCCCTGCACTCGTCAAGGTCTCAGGCTGACCTCAGCAAAATCCGCTCGTCATCAATCCGCCGCGCTGTCTAAGGCATTCCGGCGGATTTTTCTTGCATATCTTCCCCTTGCCCTTGCATTCCAGCTAATGGTGCTTGAGGCTCCGTTGTTTTCTTCCACGATTGCAGGCTTACCAGACTCTGCAAGACAGCTACGTGCTTGGGGCCTCACCATGCAGCTCTCGCTTTGCATTGAGAGTCCTGTCATTAT
The DNA here is from genome assembly GCA_041176185.1 of Armatimonadota bacterium. Taxonomy (GTDB): domain Bacteria; phylum Armatimonadota; class Armatimonadia; order Armatimonadales; family Armatimonadaceae; genus CAIRTT01. Next base: position 767 of record JBEDDQ010000374.1, read on the forward strand.
GCTGCTGGCATCCAGTCTTGCATTTGTTCACTCAGCTGAGACGTACGCCGTTACAAGAAAACTAACGATAGTACTCTGTTGGTATTGCACCATCCTTACATTTCTTACAGGTTGGACTCCCCTGCTCGACATCGTGGCACATCAATGGCTTGGTTTCCCGATGGAATCTGTGGAGGCTTCCAGAATCCCGCTTCGAATCATGCTTTTCTGGTCGGCTGCAATCGGATGGAGACGCTTCCTTCAGGGAATCCTTATACATCAGGGACAAGCCCAACGCCTAGTTCATGGAACCTTGTTCCGCTTGGCATCGATCTTTGTTACAACGGTTGCCTTAGCAAGATTCACACACATCGGTGGGGCTTCGATCGCTGCATCCGCCATCATGGTAGGAGTACTCGTTGAGAGTATCTACGTCACCGTCGTTTCCAAGCCTGCTGTACGGGCAGTTACGGATATCGAGTGCGGGAGTGATGCTAAAGATCTGATGAGGAAGCTCATTAGATTTCACACACCACTTGCAGCAACATCACTGCTTGGACTCATCGTTCAGCCAGTCGTAAGTCAATTCCTCGCCGGCCGTCCCGATAGCTTTGTCAGCCTGGCGGTTTGGCCAGTGTTGTTTGGCATCGTGCTTGAGCTCAGAGGCTGGGGAATTAGTGTTCAAGAGCTAGCAGTTGGCAGACTCAAGCATAGACGATCCACCGAACGTGGTATCTGGTTGTTTTCGCTCTTCATTGGCTTGCTTACATCTGCTGCAGTGCTGTTAATTTGCGTTGTTCCGCCGTTGATGTCTGGCATTGAGAAGATCCTTAACCTCGATGGTCGAAACGCCGAAATTCGTACCGCACTCGAGAATGCACTCCCTTGGTGCATCGGGCTGCCGCTCAGCACATCATTGCTGTCGGCTCACCGGGGAATACTCGCCTACAAAAAGCAGAGTGTACTTGTATCAGCTGGAATGGTTTTGAGTGTCGTAAGTCTCATTGGATGCCTTTGGATTGCAAAGGGTAGTCATTTCCCAGCATTGCCAACGGCATGTGTAGTGCTTCTGATATCGGAATTGGTATCGATAGGAGTTCAGTTGCTACCAATGAAGGCAAAGTCTTAGCGCTCGACGTGGCTGAAAGTTTAAGTGCCCGACAACACGGATGAAATACTCGTTAATCTATTGGGTTTTTGTAGAAGTTAAAGGCGGTAAATAAGCTCATCCAAATGGCCTGCACGTAACAATCCATCGATGTCAGACATAAACACGTAGACCTGTCCGTTTTGATCCCAGTTGGCATTCAGGCGACCATCTGAGATGAGCTCGCGTAAGCGTTGTTCGATGTCCTTTAATAGGTCTCTATCTCGGGCGCCAGACTCACGGGAAGACGCTCCAGGGCGTTCTTTAAGTCGGTCATAGACACGAACTGATGCAAGCTTTATCCGCATACTCATCGCTAATCTGTCCTACTATCCCGCATCCACTTCGCATGAAAATCCAGAAAAAGCCGGTTGCGCCCACCCCGATGTGCTGTGAGGCCCTTCATGTCACTTTTGACAGATGGAATGGTCTTTGGAAAATATGGATCAACAAGCAGCTCAATAGCAGCATCCGAATCTGGATATCCAGCACTGACCAAGTCTGAAAGACCCCCTACCAATGGCTTGCCCCACAGATTGTCAGGAGGAACGGGATTGTCAGGCCTGTCAAAACGCCACATCCAGTACGTCGTAACACCGAACGGCGTTGACTCTAGCACTTGTTGTCGTCCAGAGAATTTTCCGATACCGGATGGACACGTGAAAAGCGCATTCGACCTAATGTATGGATTGAGAACGATGGCCGCCCATCCACAGCGTGGGTCGGATGGTGGCCAAGATGGTGCCCATGGTCGCTGGCCGATTGCGACCTTGAGGTCGCGACGGTCAGGGAAGCATTCATCATAGTCATTCACATACATGCCAACGGCAAGGCCAATTTGGCGCATGTTCGATAAACATGCCGTTGAGCGAGCACTTTCCCGTGCCGTTGCAAATACAGGGAACAGAATGGCCGCAAGGATTGAGATAATCGCTATGACAACCAAGAGCTCAATCAGCGTAAAGCCTCTTGTCATGTGATTGGGGCCCAGGTCCCTGAATTGGCCTCAAAGATTGCCACATACGCATCACCGGATTTCGTAACGACCCCGCGGTACATCCCTGAACAGTTAATTGTTGTAACCGCCGTACCGTTTGGAGTCAGTGCAATGATGCCGCCACTACCACCAAGATTCTGTAGCTCCCCACAGATGACCGCCTCGGAGGCATCCCGTAGTGATTCGCCCGCCCATCGGACTCTTGCGGCCACCGAGGCGGCACATGTCGTACGTATAAAGTACTCTCCGTGCCCAGTAGCGCTAATCGCACAGGAGCGATTGTCAGCGAATGTTCCTGCCCCGATAATAGGTGAATCCCCGACTCGGCCATAGTGTTTATTGGTCATTCCGCCTGTGCTTGTTGCCGCTGCAACATCGCCCAGTTGATCTACGGCCACCGCTCCCACCGTTCCAAACTTGTTGTCCTCAGATAAGGAAATCGTACCTGAAGCTCGCTGTTGGTCCAGCTGTGACTGACGAGCCTCCGTTATAAAGTAGGTTTGGTCCTCGTTCGGTAAACCATTTTCAGAAACATACTGGTCCGCACCAACCCCTGCAAGCATAACAAAAGGGCTGTTTTCCATCACATGCCGGGCCACCTGAATCGGATTACGTGCAGCTGTCAGCTGAGTGACAGCTCCAGCGGCCAAATCCCGCCCGTGCATCAGGGCAGCATCCATTTCCACGGTGCCAGCATGTGTGAGGACGCTCCCCCTGCCCGCATTAAAATGTGGAGAGTCTTCCAAAATGGTGACCGCTGCTGTAACGATATCCACGGATGACTTTGCGGCATTCCAAGCAGAGTAGCCTGCGGCTAATGCTCTGGTAAGTACAGCGCAGAAAGAAGGTTCACGTTCAACGAGCTGTTCGCGGGAGATGATTCCAGCGCCTCCGTGGATCACGAGGACCGCGTCTGTAAAATCTTACGATGACACAGCTAATCGATCAATAGCCCGGAGACTTTAACGTGAGCACGGAAGGCATCAATGACACGGTTCGTAATCGGCCCCGGTTTTCCCGTTCCAATATTGCGCTCATCGAGGACAACTGCCGGAATCACCTCAGCTGCGGTACCCGTTAGGAAACACTCATCCGCGGTGTATATGTCGTAGACAGATAACGATTCCTCACGAACAACGATGCCTAGTTCCGTCGCAAGGTCCATCGCCGCCTGACGTGTGATTCCTTTTAGACATCCACTGCTAGGAGGGGGCGTGAAGATAGCCCCATCACGGATGACGAAGACATTATCACCCGTCGCTTCGGCAACGTAGCCCTGCTGGTTCAGCATAATGCCTTCACCCGCACCTACCCGGTTGGCTTCCATCTTTGCCATGATGTTGTTGATGTACTTACCCGTACACTTAATGCGCGGGTCGATGGCATCCGGACTCGGAACACGCGTCGCGCATGTAATCATCGTTAGACCGTTCTGGTACATTTCATCGGGATAGAGAGCTAGCTGGCGTGTTGCTATCACAAGCCTCGGTGTTGCATCGATGTGCTTTGGATCCAGACCGAGACCGGTTCCACGCGTCAAATTGACACGGATGTAGCCATTTTG
>JBEDDQ010000375.1:0-2936 GCA_041176185.1 Armatimonadota bacterium
TGTGCGACCCGTGCAAGAATTTTCTCGTCGGCACCCTTTTCATCGCGCATTAGCAAAACGCCAAGCGGACGGCAAGTCACCACACATCCACAAAAGGTTGGATGGCTTCCAATAACGAGGACGTCAAGCGGGTCACCATCAGCACTCATCGTCCCAGCAATCCAACCGTAATCGAATGGGTAGAACAACGGGCTGTAGAGTGGGCGGTCCAAGCGAAAAATGCCATGTTCGCGATCGTATTCATACTTGTTCGATGAACCACGTGGAATTTCAATGACGGCATTGACTTCTTCAGGGGCATTGTCACCGATTGGCAAAAGTTCGTAACTTCTTGGCATCGTAATCTCCTAAGCAGTGGTCACTGCACCAATAAGTGCGTTGACATCCGCAAACCCATTCTCAACACAATACTGTTCTATTCCATCGATGACTTCGAGGGAAAGCGTAGGGTCGACAAAATTCCCGGTTCCACACGCAACAGCGGTGGCACCCGCAAGCATGAACTCGATGGCATCCAGTGGGCAGGCAATCCCGCCCATCCCGATGATAGGAATCTTTACCGTGTTATAACAGCGCCACACAGCAAGCAATGCAACAGGCTTGATAGCCGGACCGCTGAGACCCCCTGTGATGTTTGCGAGACGGAACCTGCGTTTGCGGGGATCAATTGCCGTTCCAACAACCGTGTTAATCATGCTCAGCGCATCCGCCCCAGCATCTTCGCAGGCTTTTGCGATGACCCGAATGTCGGTTACGTTCGGAGAGAGCTTAGCGATGACTGGCATTTGCGTGACTTTACGAACGGCTGCAACCACGGATGCTGCAAGCTCGGGGTCAGTCGCGTAGTCAAGGCCATGAGAGACATTTGGACACGAAATGTTCAGCTCAACGGCATCCGCTGCCCCAGCTGCAGTCAGGCGTTTAACCACATACGCAAAGTCATCCGGGTTTTCCCCTGGCACATTCACTATGATTGGACAGTCAAAACCACGCAGATAAGGTGCTTTATTTGCAAGGTAGTCATCGATGCCACCATTCTGTAGACCAATTGCATTCAGAATCCCGGATGCCGTTTCTGCAATCCGCTGTGGTGGATTTCCGAGGCGTGGTTCCCGTGTGGTAGCCTTTACCGTGACAGCTCCAAGCCGATCGAGCGGAACTAAATCCTTGGTTTCACTCCCAAATCCAAACGTCCCACTCCCAGTCGTGACAGGGTTGCGCATCGTTAGGGAGCCGATCTGCACGGACATGTTTACTGTGCTCACCATGCCACCTCGCATCCCGGGTAAACAGGTCCATCCGTGCAGGTCCGGGAGAAGACCCCATCCCGCTTCTTTACGACACAGCCGACACAAATACCAACACCGCATGGCATGAATGTTTCAAGAGAAACCTGGCAATCAACGCCATGCGCCTCGCTCAGCTCACCCACAGCTTTCATCATCGGGGTCGGGCCACAGGTATACACCCGTGTGTTTTGCTGCAAGAGCGGAAGAAGTGCATCGGTTACACGGCCGTGGACCCCTGCCGAACCGTCATCGGTGCAATAGACAACGTCCACCCCAGCATCCAACAGACCATCATCTCCGACGAGAAGATTTGCGGTCCGCGCGCCGATAATCACCGTAACCATGGCATCGAGCGCAGCCGCCCGGATGCTCTTGGCTAGGTAGTTCAGAGGAGGAACACCGTAACCGCCACCGACAAGAATGTGGTGGATACCGTTGATAGGTTCAGGGTTGAAGATGCGCCCTCCAAGCGGTCCAAGAACATCTATGGAATCCCCGGGTAGCATTCGGGACATCGCCGTAGTTGTTGGGCCATAGACCGAAAAGAGAATCGAAATCTCACCAGCATCCTTGTCGACTGTGTATACCGAAAATGGCTTCCGCAGTATCGCAGATCCAGTGTCTGCGGCAACAGCGATGAAATGACCGGGTCGAGAGTTAGCGGCCAGATGCGCACTTTTCATGGTCAGCACAAAGTGCCGTGGCGCAGAAAGTGGCGTAACCGAAACAACCTGCGCAGCTTCCTTTTTAATCACATCAAAGTATATCCTGATGAAAACCAACAGAAAGAAATGCCGGGTTCAGGAAACATTTACAAAATTTTTCATTCACTTACTTGACATCATTAGACTCATATGAAAGAATACAGCATCGCACAAATTGAGTCTCTTTGACACCAACATCAACGCGACAAAAGCAAGGAGAGAGCCACTATGCCAAAAACAGTAGGAATTGACCTCGGAACGACGAACTCATGCGTCTCCGTACTCGAAGGCGGAGAGCCAGTCGTTATCGCAAACGCAGAAGGTGCACGTACCACCCCATCGGTCGTCGGCTTCTCCAAGACCGGTGATCGCCTCGTCGGCGCTCCGGCAAAGCGGCAGGCAGTCGTAAACCCAGATCGCACCCTGATCTCAATCAAGCGCTACATGGGTACTGACCACCGGACAACCATCGATGGAACGCCTTACTCCCCCGAACAGATTTCGGCGATGATTCTGCAGAAGCTCAAAACAGATGCTGAAGCCTACCTCGGCGAGTCGGTAACCGGCGCTGTCATCACCGTGCCTGCATACTTCAATGACTCCCAGCGTACAGCAACCAAAAACGCGGGTGAGATTGCCGGCCTCAAAGTCCTCCGTATCATTAACGAACCAACCGCAGCTGCACTTGCCTACGGCCTCGATAAGAAGAACAACGAAACGATTCTCGTCTACGACCTCGGTGGTGGAACCTTTGATGTCTCCATTCTGGAAGTTGGCGATGGCGTCTTCGAAGTAAAGTCAACCAGCGGCGATACAAGCCTCGGTGGAGATGACTTCGACCACAGAATCATTGAGTTCCTTGCTACTGAGTTCCAAAAAGAGAATGGAATCGACCTTCGCAAGGACAAGCAAGCAGCACAGCGCCTTAAGGAAGCAGCTGAGA
>JBEDDQ010000376.1:0-3306 GCA_041176185.1 Armatimonadota bacterium
AGTGTATGGCTTGCGATTTCCACTGGGATGAACGGGACATTGAAGGCTGCTGCGGCCATTTCGTAGGCCTGGCGCCAGGTGATGGATTCATCCGATGTGATGTGAAACGCATGCCCAAGCGTCTGCGGGTTGCCAAGGAGGCCCGCGAGGCCGTACGCAAAGTCCTCCGCGTGGGTAATCGTCCACAGTGATGCGCCATCCCCTGGAAGAACAACGGGCTGTCCGCGTTTCATTCGGTCGATGATGGTGTAGGGGTGGCTCCAGCTATTGAGAATCAGCGGGATGTGGTGGTCGCCATACGTCAGCGATGGCCGGACGGTCACAAGCGGGAAATCTGTTTCGCGTGCAGCGGCATCAAATGTCAGCTCTGCAGCAATCTTCTTGCGGCTGTAATCCCAATGTGGGTTAGCGAGGGGAGTGCTTTCGGTGATGAACGGGCTACCCGCAGGCTTTTTGTAGCAGCTAGCGGAGCTAATAAAGATGTATTGATTTGTTCGTCCTGCCCAAGTCGAGATGGCTCTTGCTGCGTCGGTATCATCGAAGGTCAGGAAGTCCACGACGGCATCAAAGTGGCGGTAGCGGACTTCACGTGCGAGCACGCCATCCTCAATGCTGGCGACGACGATGGGTTCAACGCCATCCGGGAGGGGACGATTTCCGCGTGTGACACAGGTGACCGCATGCCCACGAGCGAGCAGGAGCTTGGTCACAGATGTCGAGATAATGCCGGAGCCACCGACCAGACAGATTTCCATACGCTAAGTGTAACGCCGGACGATACACGGCGGTATTGCACTGTGTACGAAATGGACATCATCCGGTCGTTCACGGTGAAAATCAGATTATAAACAGCCTCATCGCCGGAGGTAGATTGTGAACCAGATGTACAGTTGACTGACACACTTTTTGACCCTTGTCACTGTGAAATATTGATAACTCATTGCATGCTCAACTAAGGGTAGGATAGCAAATATGGCATCGTCATCGGACCTGAGGCACCTCTCCCTTGCGCGCAGGTCTGCTACGTTTGAGTATGCATTTTTCGATTCTGAGGCTGACGCGGCGGAAATGCGTTCCCAAATGGACCGCGATGATGTCTGGTGCACCGATATCGGCTCCCAGACCGTAGATGCCCTTGAGCACGAGCGTTACTTTGTACACGGTTCGCCGATCGAGCTTTCCGATCGCCTCATGGCACAGCGCCTTTCGACACTTGATCTCCCGCCGGAAGCTGAGCTACCCGCATTTCGTAAGCGATTCCAAAACACCCGGGTTGAGGTTCGTAATACAACGCTTACTGCTGCTGCCCGACAGGCCCGTCATGGGGTCTTTCGTGTCCTTACGGTGATGCCAACGGATGGCAATCATCCGGGAGGAAAGCTGCTTGACCATGGACGCGGCACCGAAGAGTTTATGTGCCGCACGACGACAGTGCTGGCATCCCTTGCAGGTCTCGCGATGTACCCATTTCACCGGGAGTTTTCGCCGGTGGTCGCTACAGAATGGGCTGCTCTGTGCCCGGGAGTCAGTGTGATTCGCTCGGATAGCGGAGAACTCCTGACCGAGCCCTGGACGATGGACATTTTGGCGATTAGTCCTCCACGCACACAGGGGTTGAGCGAGCTCGCAAAGCAGGTCTTGCTTACGCAGCGCTTTACGCGGATGCTTTGGATTGCAGGGGCATTCGGCTATGACCGCGTCGTTATTCCCCCATTTGGGACGGGCGCTTATGGAGCCCACCCCGAGCTCGTCGCTGACTGTCTTGCGCGAGTCATGGTTCGGCCATTTCGCGGGACATTTGACCGAATTGTGCTTGCAAATCCGGACTGGTCACCCGAGAGGCGCTACACACGCCCGTTCCACCGTAGATTCCGCCAGCTGACCACCGTTACCTAAGCAGTCAACCAGCGGAACTCTCTCTAGTCTTAGCGGAGGAATGCCTCGTTCAAGCCCGCATCCACCGGGACAACATGTCCGGTGGTGAGGTAAAGCCTTGGCGATGCCATCAGGTAAATGGCTTCCGTAACTTCCTTCGGACTCACGCGTCCCTTGAGCAGTGTACGCTGTGCGTAGAACTCAGCGAGCCGCTCACGGAGAACTTCCTCATCTTCATCATGATCGAACGTGATGTTGTACTTCGCCAAGCTTGCGATGACACGGTCCTTGGGGAACATTTGCGAGCCGCTGACCACGGTTGCCGGAGCGACGGCGTTGACGCGGATGCTTGGTGCATACGTGACTGCCAGCTCACGCACGAGGTGGTTAACCGCCGTCTTGCTTGTATCGTACGCAATAGATCCCTTCTTCGAAACAAGGGCATTCGCACTGGAAACAAGGACGATATCTCCGCCCGTTCCCTGCCGTAAAAGCGCCTTGGCACCTTCATCCGCCGCGACAAACGAGCCGTAGACATTGACATCGTACGTCTTGCGGAACAGGGCATCCGGGAGATTGCCTGCTTCATCAGGTGCGAAGAAAACCGCTGCGACAATCACAACGGTGTCAATGCCACCGTACCGAAGAGCCGCCGATGCGTACATTTGTTGGACAGACTCACGGTTCGTAATATCGACTGCAACGCCAACCGCGGCATCCTTTCCAAACTCGCTCCGGAGAACCGCTGCGGTTTCCTCCGCGAGGGATGCCTGAATATCAGCACAGACCACGACCGCACCTTCGGTCAGCACGCGGCGGGCAACTGCGCGGCCGATACCTGGACCTGCGCCGACCACCACCACAACCCGGCGGGCCATTTCCTTTTCGGCTGGCATCCGCTGTAGCTTTGCCTCTTCCAGCGCCCAATACTCAATATTGAATGCTTCTTTTGCCGGTAAGGAGACATAGTTGTCGCAAACCATCTGGGCATCGATGTCGGCTGCAGCCGGTGCGAGGTCTCCAAGGCTGGTTGCACCATCCATAACGTGGATGGCATTTGTATAGAACTCACCGGTTACCCGAGCTTCTGCGGCATTCTTTCCAAAGCTGAGAAGCCCAACGCCAGGAATAAGGATGACGCTTGGGTCAGAGCCACGCATCGCCGGGCTGGCCGGTTCACGATTAGCATCATAATACGCACGGTAGTCATCCGCATAAGCTGGCAGCGCTGCCTGCGCAGCCGCGATCAGGTCGGTATCCGTACCCGCAGCGACATCCCAGGACACAAGCATCGGCTTGACCTTTGTCCGCAGGAAGTGGTCCGGACAGCTTGTCCCGCGTGCAGCGAGCTTCTCGACATCAGCAGAGTTTACAAACTCAAGGACATCCTGAGTCGCGTGGTAATGCATCACGGAGCGCTTGCCACTGGCC
>JBEDDQ010000377.1:0-5207 GCA_041176185.1 Armatimonadota bacterium
GATTAAGAGTGCGTTATGGGCATCCGCGAGAGCCCTGGCGTGTGCAAGATAGGCATCATCTGCGACATTTATCCCGCCTTCGCCCTGGATGGGCTCGAGGAAGATCGCTGCAGTGTGTTCATCGACCGCGGCTGACAGTGCATCACAGTCATTGAACGCAACATGGACAAAGCCCCCTGGTAACGGGCCAAATGGCTCGGAGTACTTAGGTTGTCCTCCTGCCGTCACGGTCGCAATGGTTCTACCGTGGAAACTTGCGAGGGCGCTTACGATTTGCGTTTTGCCAGCTGCAATTGATGTTCCGCGCTTGCGCGCGAGCTTGATCGCAGCTTCATTTGCCTCTGCACCGGAGTTGGTGAAGAACACCCTATCCATACCCGATAGCGTACAAAGGCGTTCTGCCAGTTTTGCGGATGGCGCATTGTAGACAAGGTTAGAGACATGAACGACGCGCTGGAGTTGCTCGGTAAGCGCTGCGACATAGCGCGGATGGCTATGTCCGACTGCGCAGACGGCTACCCCCGCGAGAAAGTCGATGACATCACGGCCGCTTGGATCATAGAGACGCACACCCTCAGCACGAACTACTTCAAGCGGATATCGCTTGTATGTTGTCATCGCGTATTTGTGATCCAAATCCATTACGGTTTCTGTCGTCATTTCACTCACCTTTTTCATTCTCTCTCAAATCACTTTGTAGTAGAAGCGTCATTACTCCGAGGCGAACCGTAAATCCACCGCGCGTAATCATCCGCTCGCCTGTATGCACAAATCCAAACTTTTCATACAATGCCACGTTACGTGAGACACCAAGGCGAACATCACAAACGATGCTGGTACAGAGGAGCTCATTTGCCTCAGCGATCAAGCCCCGGAGCAATGCGGATGCAACGCCTTTTCGCCTTTCAGACGGAACCACCGCAAGCCGATGAAAGCGAAGCTGGCCTTTATGCACCCTCCAACGAACCGCTCCGGCTACCCGCTCAGTCTCTTCAAGTACAGCAAGCAGTACATGACTCCCTGAGCGTAAATCGTTTTCGACATCCGTGATGGTGTCGGAAAGAGCGCCGGGCGGTGGGACATCCGATGCGTACTCATAAAACGCACTTCTGGTCGTCCGGTACACGCGGCTCGCGAGTGCCAGAAGATCCGACAAATCAGGCTTTTCAATCCGTAGCACTGTTCCCGCCTAGCGAACCATCGTCCCGACACCCTGCGCTGTAAACAGCTCCACAAGGAGAGAGTGAGCCGCTCGGCCATCCAGGATGTGCGCGCGCGGAACACCATCTTCCACTGCAGCGATGCACGCCTCAAGTTTTGGAATCATCCCTGATCCAACCACCCCGCTAGCGATCAGCTCACGCGCCTCCGATGTCGTCAGCTCGCTCAGCAGCGAATCAGGATCTGGGAAGCGGCTGAACACTCCCGGCACATCGGTCATCAAGATGAACTTTTCCGCCTGAAGCGCTATTGCAAGCGCACTCGCAGCGGTATCGGCATTAACGTTGTAGGCTTGGCCATCCGTGCCGACCGCGATGGTGGACACTACTGGGATGTACCCAGCGGCGACAAGTGTCGTAATGATTTCTGGGTTCACCTGAATCATTTTGCCAACGAATCCAATATCGCCGTGGTCGGTGTCCCGCTCCGCGATAAAGAGATTGGCATCCTTGCCCGAAAGTCCAACCGCTGGAGCCCCTTCCCGGCAAAGCATCGAGACGATTGCCTTGTTCGCTTTGCCACTGAGCACCATTTCAACCACTTCCATGGTCGCGGCATCTGTGACGCGCCGTCCTGCGACAAATGTCGATTCAATCCCGACGCGACTCAGCTGCTGGTTGATTTCAGGACCACCGCCATGAACAAGGATTGGGTTGATGCCGACAAGACGCATCAGCACCAAATCCCGCATCACCGAGACCTTAATCTCATCATCAATCATCGCATTGCCGCCGTACTTGACGACAACGGTTTTGCCAGCAAATGTCCGGATATACGGAAGCGCCTGAATCAGCGTCTGCGCGGTATCCTTGCCGCTAAGCATTGGGGTTATCTCACTCATCAGGTTGTGTACTCCGCATTGATCCGCACATAGTCATAAGAAAAGTCGCATGTATAGAACGTGAACGCTCCACCTGCTGTATCGCCTAGATCGACCTCGATGAGGACATCTGGCATTTTCATCGCATCCGAAACTTCAGCGGCATTGAAATCCGTTGGCACTCCAGCCCGGTAGACTTCGATTCCTGCTATCGATGCGCTGGCAGCGCCCGGCTCGAACGGCACACCGGCACGCCCCGCAGCTGCCATCAAGCGTCCCCAGTTCGGATCGTTTCCAAAGAGGGCTGTCTTGACCAAAGGAGACTCAGCGATGGTCTTTGCTACAGCCCGCGCCTCGGGATCACTTGGAGCACCGGTGACCCGAATCTCAACCAGCTTGGTAGCACCTTCCCCATCCCGGGCAATCGCCTTCGCGAGGTGCAACATAACTGCTTCAAGCACATCAGAAAACTCTTGATATAGGGGAGATGCCGTGTCGGAAATGCACACTCCAGAAAGCCCCGATGCAAGGACGATGCACTGATCCGATGTCGATGTATCACCATCCACGGTAATCGCGTTGAACGTCCGGTCGACAATGTCCTTTAGAAGTGGTTGCAGGAGTTCTGAAGAAATGTCGGCATCCGTCGTGATAAATGCCAGCATCGTCGCCATGTTCGGCGCAATCATCCCGCTGCCTTTGGAAATGCCTCCGATGTGAAAGAAACCGGCATCCGTAGTGACCTTGACGGCGATATTCTTTCGCACGATGTCCGTGGTCATGATGCCTTCGGCTGCCGCCCGGTCATGTTCACGGGATGTCCCGGACGAACTCCAGGCATCCACAATTCCGTTGCGAAGCTTGTCCATTGGTAGCTGAACACCGATAACACCCGTCGATGCCGTGAGCACTCCGCCGCCACAAAGCAGTGCTGCATGCTCCGCCATTTCGCTATTGGCATCGATGCCCTGTTGACCCGTTGCAACATTTGCACAGCCGGAATTAATCACAACGCCGCGAATGTAAGCCGCATTCGGCCCGGAGACCTCAGAGCGATTTCGCGTAACGCTTGGTGCACAGACGACATTTTGCGTGCCGACCATTGCAAGCCCCGTCAGCGGTTGATCTGCCGCGATGAAAACGACATCCGTGTTACCCGAGCGCTTAATGCCAGACGCCGCCGTCCCAGCCCGAAAGCCCTTTGCTGCAAGCACACCTTGCTCAACATGGACCTCTATCATGGCCAGATACCTCCGTGGGCCAACCCCATCGTTTCTGGGAGACCGTACATAATATTTGCATTTTGTATGGCCTGACCCGCGGCTCCCTTTATGAGATTATCGATGGCAGCCACAGCAATTAGCATCCCGGATGCCTCTGCAAAGCCAAGCCCGATATGAACCCGATTTGTACCGGCGACATCTTTGGAAGATGGAAAGTCACCGAGAGGCCTAACTGTCACAAATGGCTCGTTTGCATACGCCAAAGCAAGGGCGTCATATGCAGCCTCCAGCGTGGTATCAGCCTTGGCCGGAAGATAGCAGGTAGCGAGAATCCCGCGGGACATCGGAACCAGATGCGGAGTAAACAGCACGTTCACACCTAGATTCTGTTCGATTTCCGGTGTATGCCGATGGACACCACCGACGCCATAAACTCTCAGCGCTTCGTTAGCTTCTGAGTACTTGTAAATCGCATCGTTCTTACTGCGTCCGGCACCACTGACTCCGGATTTGGCATCGATGATAATGCCAGTTCCAAGAAGCATCCCGGAGTCAAGCAGTGGCTTGATTGCAAGTGTGGATGCCGTAACGTAACACCCGGGATTTGCAATAAGCTTTGCATCCTTGATCTTGTCCCGGAACAGCTCAGGCATGCCGTACACAGCATGTTCCATGACCGTAGCAGGCGCTGGTTCAGCCTTGTAATACCTTCGGAAGATATCAGGTGATTTCAATCGGAAGTCTGCGGAAAGGTCGATCACGCGCTTGCCAGCCGCCAGGTAATCTGCTGCGACCCGCATCGCATAGCCCGACTCCTGCGCAAGGAAAATCAGCTCACCAGTCGGCGCATCGGATGTTGGAGCACAAATCAGCTCACCCGTCGGTGTGCCATACATACCATTGAATGCGGCAGCAAACGGCTTACCAGCAAACGTATTGGAGAGGACTTGAACGACATCAAATTCCGGATGCCCATCCAGAAGTCGTGCTAACTCTCCACCACCATAGCCACTCGCGCCAACAATTGTCGTGCTGATCATTGCTTCCAAAACCATCCCTGCCTCGATACTTTACGAAAAGAGGCACCCTTTGCGAACCCAATACAAAATCAAAAAAACCGTCGGAAGAAGACTTCCCACGGGTCGGTTGACTGCGATATGTAACTACTGACGAACGCCGAAAACTACACCGTGAAAAGTTCAGATGTACGACGGAAGCGACGGTTCATTACAATAGACACGCCGGTATCCTAGCACCGGTGCTGTAACCTGTCAAGCCGTGTCTGCATCTATCGAGCAGCCCTTTGGCTGTGCACCGGGTGCTCTCCCTTTCAATTCGATATGCCCATGGGCATCCACATTTCCCCAATCCTGCGTTTCGATGACGGCATATGAGCACCAATTCGCGGCATCAATGTGGACCAAAAGGCCATCCTCTTCTGGATCACAGATAGACCCGGTTATCGGACTAATGGCAACGGACCGGATGCTCGGGGATGGCACTAACCGTGTGCCTAAGCCCTTCGAATAAAACTGACTTGACAGCTCACACATCCCGTATTCGGACCAAATGTCATTCGTTGAAATCGCAAACCGTTGCGCCAACGCTTCGTATAAAGTCGCTTTTGGAAGCTCACGGCTCTTTCCTTTATAGCCACCTGTTTCGACTAACCTGCTTCCTTTTGGCAGTGAAATGATTCCCGATGTGGCATCTAGGAAATGAACCCAGGCAAACGCGGTACCGAAGAGGATAAGCGGCTCGCGGGCATCCTCGACAATACGGACAAGGCGTTCCTGCCACGTGTCGCCAAACACAAAATCTGCACCAAGAACGTGGCACATCGCAGACAAACTCGACTCTGGTGCCGATTCTGCATCGGGCATCAGCGCGAGAATCGTTTCACCTCTGTATCCGAATGTCTTCTCAAACCCGGCTTTGATGGC
>JBEDDQ010000378.1:0-2950 GCA_041176185.1 Armatimonadota bacterium
GGACCATTCCGCGATGGGGATGACTAGGCGACGACAGTGATGGTTGCCGTTGGTGTATGGATTGCGCCATCCGATGAGCCCGTGATGATACGCGGCGTCTTACCAGTTTGTTCTGCGTAAAGCCTTGCGATTTCCGCCGGGAGTGAGCGGGCAAACTTGCGCTGCACGAGGACACAGACAGTGCCTCCGCTGCCACCACCGGTGATTTTCGCGCCGGCCACGTGTCCCGTTATCGCATGTTCCATCGCCAGATCAACCAGCAAATCGGTCTCAGGCGTTCCGAGTCCACAGGCCGAGTAGGAGACGTGGGCATCAATCATGTAGGCGCCGGCTGCCTTAAAGGCTTCATCCGTGCCATCCTCGACGCAGTCAATAAAGGAACGCACGCGGCGATCTTCATAAATCGGGTGCTCGGATGCGGCGCGTACACGGTATGTGACATCGGGGTTGACTTTGGTCACCGTATCGGCGATGCCGCCGTAGCGTGCGAGAAAGTCTGCTCCGAGCATCCGTTCCGGGAGTGGTTCGACTGATGTAAACGAGCGGTACCACTCGATGTGGCAGCGGCAGAGGTAGTCATTGAACGACTCGCCGGCGCGCTCACTGATCATCCGGAGGCCCATAAACGCCCCGACGCGGGCTTCGGTATACCCGTGTCCGCTGACGCTGTGCTTGACACCAGAGTCGATTCCAAAAACGGCCCAGTCTTCGGGGAGGCGGCTGGTCCCTTCGATGGTATGTGGCTGACATTCGAGGCGCAGGAGTGCATCCTTAATGCCTGCAACACAGGTGACCTGATCCATGATGCCGCATGGGGCATCGAGGAGGTCATTCTCAACCCTCTGACAGAGGCGGGCCATGGTCATCGGTTCCATCTCGGCACCCGCGGCTCCGCAGATCGCGCGCATCGTGGCGACTTCGACAGCAGCGCTGCTGGAAACGCCGGCCCCAACGGGGACGTGAGATGATACAAAAAGCTTCCAGCCCTGCCCCTGGGGGGTATAGCCCGCTTCGGTTGCAAAGAGAACGGCGCCCGCGAGATAGCCAGCCCACTTTTGTGGCTTTGGGAGAGAGCGTAGGTAGGCCTGGAGGCTTGCCACACTTTTACAGACATCCAGTGGGAACGTGACTTCAGGGTCAAGGCCATTTTCAGCAGCATCTGCGGTGCGAACAACGATGGTTGGTTCGCTTGTGCGTTGTGCAGCGACGCAGCAGACGGCGGCGATAGGCATTTCGGCCACGAGAGAGCCGCTATAGTCGGCGATACCGCCCATAACATCCAGCCGGCCAGGTGCGCGAGCGAGGGTGACATCCCCGGGTGCGAAAAAGTTCGCAGCCAAGACGATGTCTTCAAAGCGCATTAAGTCGGTGTGCATCATGGGCGGAATCGATTCTGTCCTAACAGGGGATTATGGGTGGAAGGTGGCTCCACGGGTGTAGCTGCCATCCGCTTCACGGACATACTCACGCAGCTCGCCATTGCCGATTTCAATGCCTGGTGCGGCTTCATCGGACATATTTTCGAGGTGCTTGACGAGTGCGCGGAGGGAGTTACCGTGCGCTGCGATCAGAACGGTCTTGCCTTCGGCAAGAGCTGGCTCGATGGACTCTGCGAAGTACGGCAGGACGCGCTCAGCGGTGTCTTCAAGGGATTCGCCCGCAGGTGGGCGCTGGGCGTAGCCACGGCGGACAGCCTGGATGGCATCTTCTCCGTATTTGGCCTTCATTTCGGTCTTGTTTTTGCCCTGCCAGCTACCGTAGAAGCGCTCATTGAGATGCCAGTCTTCGGTCACAGGGGTACCTTGGATGCCGGCGCCATCCATGACGAGCTGGAGGGTTTGCTGTGCGCGGACGAGGCTGCTGGTGAACGCGATGTCGACATTGTAGACACCGGCGATTTTCACGCCAACAGACTTTGCATCGAGCTTGCCCTTTTCAGAGAGGTCGACATCCACCCAACCGGTGAAGAGATCAAGGGAGTTCCAAACGGATTGCGTGTGTCGGACGAGCAGGAGTCGTCCCTTTCCATCAGCGTGCACGTGCGCGTTTCCTTTCGAGGTCAAACAAGGGAATGTCCCGCATCGGCGGGCGCTTCGTTAGCGGTATGTTACCACCGGACGAATTCGGGATTCGAGGTGTGCATCGCCGTCATCGGTGGAAGTTGACAATTACAGGAAAGCCCCCAGTCGTATGTGACCGAGGGCAATATACATCCATCTCAAAATCCAGTATCCGAAGGAAAGCGTTTACCTACACCAGCAGCGGCTTGATCACATCGCCAAAGACATCTGTGAGGCGGAAGTCGCGTCCCTGGTAACGGTAGGTCAGCTTGGTGTGCCCAATCCCGAGGAGGTGGAGCAGCGTCGCGTTGAGGTCATGGACACTGACGGGGTTTTCCGTGATGTTGTAGCCGTAGTCATCCGTGGCACCATACGTGGTACCGCCCTTGATGCCCGCGCCAAGCATGAACATCGAGAAGCACCGTGGATGGTGATCACGGCCATACTCATTCACAGAAAGCGAGCCCTGTGAGTAAACCGTTCGGCCAAACTCGCCGCCCCAGACGACAATCGTGTCCTCTAGAAGCCCGCGCTCCTCAAGATCCTGAACGAGAGCCCAGGTTGGCTGGTCGGTGTCGCGCACCTGGCCCTGAATCGCACCGGGGAGGCCGCCGTGGTGGTCCCAGCCCATGTGGAAACATTGCACCATCCGGGTACCACGCTCGCACAAACGACGCGCCAGCAGACAGTTCTGGGCAAAGCTTCCGGGCCGATGCACATCCGGGCCGTAGCGCTCAAGCGTCTTCGCCGACTCACCGCTAAGGTCGGTCAGCTCTGGAACGGATGCCTGCATCCGGAAAGCCATTTCGTACTGCGCGACGCGCGTGTCGATCTCCGGGTCACCCACAACCGTGCGGCGCTTACGATTAATCTCTGCAAGCTCATCAAGC
>JBEDDQ010000379.1:0-5074 GCA_041176185.1 Armatimonadota bacterium
GTCATCTGTTATGGCTCGCCGTCAATCCAAGCAAAAGGAGATTAACGTCTCACATCGCGATTATTAGTAACTTTGATGATGCTAGACTTTTTGGTGTCATGGATGCAAACATTGAACACACAGGCATCCGCAATTTTGAATCCTTGTTCGATGAATAGTCTGATTTCCGGTAGGCCTGGCGGATAACATAGAGATGATGAAGTCGACATATCGTGAAAGGCTTGACCGCGTTATTGGCTCGCAATTAGTCGATTCCAGTACTGGTTTGTTAGACTCCGACTACTCTGAACCATCAGACTTGGTAGTTAAAGTCCTTATCGATGCGCTCCTCGATGAAGGCTCATCTGAAGTCGTGTTGGTAATCGATGAATCTGAATCGATGCGAGTTGTTGCATCCAATCCTACATCGCATTCAGCAAAGCTTAGCGTTGCCCGTTTGATAGCTGATATTGCGAATTTTTCAACTCTGAACAAACTAAACAATTGTAGGGTCATTCGGTTTGGGGCAAGTGGGCCATCGGGTAATCGACGTGCATCGTTGCAGACTGATTCCCCACTCCATCAAGCATTTGGGAAAACCCCTAAGTCTGAAAAGACGGCTTATCTGTTACGGAGCGCTCTGATACGTATGTCCGGTGATGCACATCTGATTGTCGCATCAGACTTTCGGTCACATATGTGGCGACGGAACCTAAACGCTTTGATAGCTGCTGGCCCTAGAGTAACGCTTGTACACCTTGTAGATGTGATCGACTGCGATTTTGTGTTGTCTAGTGATGACCAGCTTGAGCTGGCAATACAGCCGGATCCATCCCCATGGAATACTCCATGTGTTGACTCGGTAATTCCCCCTTCGGACATTCATGCGTACTTGACCGCGTTTTCCGAATTGAATGACATTAACTTATTAGGAATTGTTGTTCAAGAAAACACACTGGAAGAAATTATGTGCACTTTTGAAAGGGCAATCCTTCATGCCTAACACTCCTTCAAAACCACTTACCGACCCCGCTGATTTACTGACATTAATCGGCAGATTTGCTGCGGGTATCGTAATGAACCTTTTCATTGTATGGAGTATCACCAAGCAGAATTGGTGGAGTGTTAGTTTGTTTACCGTTGCCAGTCTAATCATCCACCGTGCTACGATCGGGCTCTATCGTAGACTGCGTAAGGAAAGAGCTGAGCGCGTCGCACAGCTGGAATCTGAAATGTTGAGTGTTGAGCAGTGAAGAAAGAACTCCTATCCAGACAACAGTTGTTCTGGCTTTTTGTCACCAGACAAACTGTCTCTTTCGGGATTCTTGTTTGGCTAACAGTCATGACACATGGACTTCCAGACCCTCGACTTTTCTATGCAATGGTCGTCTCGAGTGTGATTTTCGCATTGTTTGCCCTGTCGGTTATCGTGAAGGCAATACGCCAGAATGGAAAGAGTTCCAGATGAACATCTTGAACGCGTTACTTGTTGACAGGATCGAAAAGTTTGAAAATGGTCGTATTGACCTCGTTGATATCGGTTTACACCGTGACTTGATGTTTGATGCATTTCCAGTTGTTTGGGATGGAATGGTGCTGTTTTTTGAGCTTGCACTTACACCCGATGTGCGCGGGAAGCGAATACACATATATGTGACCGTTGTGGCGCCAGATTCAGCTGTCGTTGGAGAGCCGGAACAGTTCCCGGTTCATCTACCAAGTACCGAGCAATACGATGGTGATAGCTTGCCATTTGACTATAACGTCCCTGCAATGACGCTAGGTGGACCTGGAAAGTATTGTATTCGTATTCACACCTCATCCGAGATTCTTCGTGACGTTAGTTTTCAGGTACATAAGCGATGAAACAAATCAGCAATATGTTGGCCATTCTCAGTGTGGCCGTGGTCATATCAAATGCAGTTCCCGCTCAGGCTTGGGGTGGAACCGGTCATAAGTTTGTTGCCAGACTTGCGATTGCAAGCTTACCTTCATCCAACTTCAAGCAATGGTTGGCAAAAAATGAGACTTGGTTTGCAAATGCCAGCTCTCACCCAGACCGATGGCGAAACCGAGTTGATCACAGCGAGGCTCCCCGTCATTTCCTAGATACCGAAAACTTTGGAGTCGGGACGGAAGCTCTTCGAATCCCGCTTGACTTTGAATCTGTCTTGAAAATTCGTTCCTATGAACAGCTCCGGACAGATGGTGTCAATCCATGGACAATCGGCCGTGTGAGAGCCAATCTGGTAAAGGCTCTCCGCGAAAAACGCTGGGAAGATGCATTGGTGCAAGCTGCATATCTCTCACATTACGTCGGCGATGCCCATGTTCCATTTCACGCATCGGCAAATTACGATGGTCAACTGTCATCTCCACCGCAACGCGGAATCCACTCGAGATTTGAAGAGAAGCTTGTTGAGCGAACGATAAAGTTCGAAGATCTCGTCGTTGGTACGCCCGATATTCTTGGGAATCCGATAGCGGATGCTATGAGGGTCTTAAACGATAGCATCAAAGCCGTCCCTGCGATACTTGCTGCTGATAAGGCTGCCTCCGTAGAATCCGGGAGCACTAGCAATGATGTATATTTCGACAAGCTTTCGTTAGCGAGCCGTGCAATTGCCAAACAGCGACTTGAAGCTGCTGGACGTAACTTGGCGGGTGAGCTCCAGGCCGCGTGGGAACTTGCTGGTAAGCCAGCGCCGGACCAGCGTGTCTCTGTTACCGATGAGTGGTTACCATATGCTCCACCTTTTGTGCCGAGGGGAACACCTGTACCACCTGCACAACCTGTGATCGCCGAAGACATTCAAAGTAGTGCACGCAAGATTGTCGAGACCAAGACGTTTCCCAGCGCGATCCTTAAGAAGAACGTTTCTTATAACGTTGCACTTCCATCGACATATGGAAGCGATAACCGTAGGTATCCGGTCATATATCTCCTACATGGGGCTTGGGGAGATTTCAATGATTGGAACTCAAAAACTGGGGTAGCAGCATATACGGCATCAACTGACTTCATCGTGGTGATGCCTGACTCTAATGGAAACAGCTGGTACAACGACTCTCAAGGCTCTGGTGCGGTAGAGACCTTTATCACGGATGAGCTACGTAAAGAAGTTGAGAAGAACTTCAGAACCATCAACTCCCGTGCAGGCAGAGCACTCGTTGGGTTGTCTATGGGGGGCTACGGTGCTCTTCATCTTGCTACCGAACACAGCCAGCTTTATTGTGCCGCAGCAAGCCTCAGCGGAGCTGTTGGTTGGGGTACTGCATCGTTCGACAAGAACTTATCTACCATGGCAAAAGACCTCTACCCTACTGATACAGACGCTAACTATCAAAAGGATTCACTTTTACCTGGTATTCTGCGACATTTGAAAAACGGATTATACGACGGTCCATCAATTTACTTTGACTGCGGAAAAGAAGATTTTCTCATTAAGAGTAATCAAGAGTTGGAAGCGGCTCTTCTGGCAAGACAGATTCCTCATGAGTACTCCGAGTTTGATGGGGCGCACACTTGGACCTACTGGGATGGACATATTCGAGATGCCTTTCAGTTTATGAAGCGCCAGCTGGCAAAACCTCAGAACTAGATAAATGTTATTAGGTTACGGTTTGGTAAATCTCGATGATATTGCGGTCGTCAACTCGTTGGTGCTCGATGGCAAAACCACATCAGAGAGCACACTTAAGCAGGTTGGTGGGCCAGTTCCTGTAGCATTACAGGCGTTTACCAAGTTAGGAGGAACCACCTGCTTTGGTGGCGTAATCGGTGATGATTCGTCTGGAGACTATATTGCAAACCGTTTGATGGAATCTATAACTGAACCTATTTTGAATGTGTGCCCAAATGGAACATCAAGCAGGTCGATTGTTATCATTGAACGTGCGACCGGGGCGAGGACGATCGTCAATATTCCCGCAACTGGATCATGCCTCAATGACGTATCGCGTCTCACGGAACGTATGTCACCAGGTGCCATACTTCACTTGGATGGCCGTGATCTCGAAACTAATCTTGCTCTAGCCGCCGCTGCTAGACAAGCGGGTGCTCTGGTCAGTATTGATCTTGGAACAATGCGACCAGGAAGGGAAGCATTATTAGCCCAGTGCGACATAATCCTTGCAAGTAAGTCAGGGAGTGCAGGGCTTACGCCTGACCATCCAGATGACATTGAACGCCAGCTGGCAGTCATGCGACAGTTCGGTGCACGGGTGGTCGGTGTAACGCTTGCAGAACGAGGTGTCGTTATAGGAGACCAGACCAATACATACCGACTGCCAGCATTTCACGTTGACAATGTTGTGGATACCAATGGAGCAGGAGATTGCTTCCATGGTGCATTTCTGTACGCCTTTGCACACCTGTACGAAAACTTGGAGGAAGTTTCAAGGTTCGCACAGGCAGCTGTAGCGCTTAAAATCACCGCTCTAGGCAATGACGCTGGTTTACCAACATATTCGCAAGTTATTGACTATCTCGCATCGGTTTGAAATCTCTGTAAATCTCAAGTTCAGCGAGTGATGCCCAGCTGTGTCCGCCAACTTCGCTTGTTGCGACAACGCGAATCTCATTGGTTAGGATGGGAGTTTCAAGCTGAATTTCTATCCAGTCAGTAGTGTTGCGTAGGACTATCTCTTTGACGGAAACCCATTTGTCTCCAACTTTGGATTCGATAGTTGCTCGAGAAATACGTCCATTTTCTTGATTCTGTCGCTGAAGTAACCGGAATTTCCGGATTGATTCCTGACTTGCAAGCTTGATTGCAACCCAATGTGGATATTCGTCTTCCTTTTGGGACCAAGTGGTGTGCCAATACGTATCCACATTTCCATCTATAACATTGACTACTTCACCTTCACCTGGTTCCTCTGAATTAGTCGATAGCTGCTCGGACGAAACGTAGACTCTTTCTACAGGGAGAATCGTTTTGACTTTGATAGATGTTGATTCACTTCTAATGCCAGTGCTTGATATTTGTGTAGCGCTAATCTCTGCAATTCCGGGGATGAAAAGTGTGTTTCCCTTTCCTACCTTTACTGGGAGTCCGTTGATTGAGACATCAACTTTGCTACCAGGGAATAG
>JBEDDQ010000380.1:0-5357 GCA_041176185.1 Armatimonadota bacterium
GTGCGGATTGAATGTCCCGTAATCCACCGGCACCTTCTTTGACATCCGGTTCCAGCAGGAAGGCAGATTCCCCATTCCTGTGCCGTATCGATTGTCGCTCGGCCGACTTTTGGAACAAAAAGTCGGCCATTTGAAGCGTTCCATGATAGATGGAGTCAAATCTGTCGTAGAGATTGCGGTCTCCACAAATAAAGCGGCTATCGAGGAGAGCGGTTTGCGTTTGGTGATCAAGTCCACCGGCTAGGATTTCATCCATAGAGCGGTACGCGTAGCCTACCTTGATTCTGCATCCCGAGAGGAGAACATCCATGACAAGCTGAAATGCTTCCCTTAGAATCGGTGGATCATCGGTTCTGTCTACGAGAAACGTGAGGTCGACATCGGACCAGGGTGCTAGGCATTTTTGTCCGTATCCCCCGGTGGCAATGACTGTGATATTGCTTGGTGCTTCTCCGGACCGTTCGCAAGCGAGCTCAAACAGACGCCTGACAGCGGTGTCCATCAAGTCACTGTGTTGACGTCCCCATGCACGGCCACCTATTGAAGGGTTCCACGCTTGCCGAATATCTTCACGTAGCTCGAGGAGTCGGGCCGACAATTCCTTGCTGGTGGTCAGGGATTGAAAGGCATTGGCATCGCATGATTTCATGATGATGAAGATGGTACCACTCAGGTGATTTTCTGGTAGAATGCACGAGATATAGAGGTGCGTCATGTATTTGTTACATTGCAGCTCACTTAATCGCTACATGTTCCATGTGGAGGATGTCCGGATGAATTGGCAGACTTCGGCCAAATTGGTCGCATTGACAGGTGTTATGACAGCGATGTCACTAAACGCTCCATCAGTTACAGCTCAGAGCAAGGATTTGGAGCGTACGCTCGCTGGCGTTCGTCTGAATGCTTCCTCTCGCACGGTTCTCTCGAAGTTTGGCAATCCAAACGAGATTTACATTGGCGACATTGGAGTTCGCATTCCTGGTACCGGTGCCCAGCAGGGTGGCGGTATGGGAATGGGTGAAGATGGTGGTATGGCAGGTGGCCCTGGAATGATGGGTAGTGCCGGACCAAGCATGATGGGTAGCATGTCTGGTGGCTCCGGTCCCCGCATGGGTTCAGGCATGATGGGTTCATCCGGGATGATGGGCGGCATGGCTGGCGGTGGCGGCGGAAAAATGGGCGCAATGGGCGGAGGCTCCGGTTCCATGGGTGCGCCAGCCGGAATGTCCGGCGCTCCATCCAGCATGATGGGTGGTATTGGCCGCATGGGTGGTGGCTCAGGTTCCATGGGAGCTCCTGCAGGTATGTCTGGCGCGCCATCAAGCATGATGGGTGGCATCGGCCGTATGGGCGGTGGCGGCTCAAAAATGGGCGATGGCGAAATGGGCACCATGGGTGGCGGCATGGGCGGAATGATGGGCGGCATGGGTGGAATGATGGGCGGCATGGGTGGTGACACCGGTGGCGGCGTCGGAGCATTCGGCCGAACACAGAGCTCTGTTGCTCGCCAGCAGGAAGTAACCTGGGTTTACAACCGTACAACCAAGGATGCTAAAGGTCAAACTACAGCTATTTCCTATGAGTTTCTGATCAACCCTGGTGGATCAATTTCGCAGATTCGATGCTTGGGATATCACTCTCCAATCAAGCCGACGACGCAGACTCCTTCTATCACGACACAAAAGGGTATTCGCCTTGGGTCGAGCTATGTTGAGATTCTCCGCGCTTATGGACAGCCTGATAGCTACGAGAAGGCCGGTAACATTCTGGTCCTCAGCTACCCTAAAAAGCACGTCCAGTTCCAGTTGATCAATCAAAAGGAACAAGCTGAACCAACTAAGGCTGCTTACCGCGTCATTGCGATGACAATCGCAACCGTCGAAGGCTAGTCTTTACCCTCTCTGATTAGATTCATACCGTGAATGACGACAAAGAGCGTGTCCGACTCGCATCGGATATTGTTCAAGTCGCATCACGGTATGTTTCTTTAAAACAGGTCGGCAATCGCTACAAAGCCTGCTGTCCTTTCCATCAAGAAAAAACGCCTTCCTTTTCAATCGATGCTGCCCGGCAAACATGGCATTGCTTCGGAGCATGCCAAGCCGGCGGAGATGTCTTCTCTTTCGTACAGCGTGCCGAAAACCTTTCCTTTCCTGAAGCACTTCAGCGCCTGGCTGACATCGCCGGTATCGCTCTCCAACAAGCATCCGAAACACCACAACAAGCCGTTGCACGGACTAGCCAAAAACAGCGTCTGCGCGATCTGATGACCGAGGCACAGCGCTTTTTCCGTTTGGCATTCCAAAATACACAAAGCGCAAAGGAATATGCACAGTCTCGCGGATTGTCCGACGACATTGTAAGTCAGTTCGGAATCGGATGGGCACCAGACTCCTACGATGCATTAGCCAATCATCTACAGGCATTACGCTTAGACATGGACGATGCGATTGAAGCCGGTCTCGTATTCCGGCGAAACAACGGAACCGGGTACACAGACCGTTTTCGAAATCGCCTGATGTTTCCCATTCATGATTCACAGGAGAGAGTAATTGCGTTTGGAGGTCGTATAACGACCCAACAACAGGACACGGCAAAGTATCTTAACTCGCCAGAAACACCCCTTTTTTCAAAGAGCCAAACGGTTTATGGTCTTCCAATGGCTAGAAAGTCCATACAGGCTGAGGGCATCGTAATGGTGTCCGAAGGCTATATGGACACAGTCGTTTGCCATCAATATGGGGTAACAAATGTCGTAGCAACGTTGGGCACAAGCCTCACAGGTGACCATGTAAGGATTCTCCAGCGCTACGCCAAAACTGTGCTCTTGACATTCGATGCGGATGAAGCAGGAGAACGAGCCGCGGTAAAGGCATCGGAGCTGTTTCAGTCCATCGACCCCGAATTGACCATCAGAATTCTAAGGATGCCGCAGGGTGCGGACCCTGATTCATTACTACGAACGCAGGGCCGCGATGCGTTTGTAAACATTGCTACAAATGCGCTGAATATCCCGGAATTTCGCTTGGAAGTTTTGCGTAAAAAATTCGATGTTGCAAATACGAATGGCAGGGAACAATTTCTACGCGCAGCGATGCGCCTTGTTGCTGACCAGCCATCAACCATTGATCAGGATGCTCTTATTCGTAAGTTAGCGCCCTTTCATCCAACCTTTGAGACTAACAGTATTGGCGCTGAAGTTGCACTTCGGTCAGAAATACGGCGCCTCACCCCAAACACCATCGAGAGTGGTCCACTTCACGGTGGACAGGCTCAACGAAAATCAAAATTCTCAGGTCGACAATATAAGGGTAATCGTCCTTGGGATACTCCACAGTATCGATTGATGGATGAGACGATTCCAGCTGCGACTCTGGGCGACAATAACCATGCGCGGGCACAGGAAGTTCTCATCTTAGGGCTAACAGATGTAACTTTTGGGACGTTGGCTCATTCGATGATTAAGGAAATAGGCGGACTTGACCTCTTTATTGCCAAATCCGTAATCCCCCTTGTTGATCAAATCCGCAGTTTTGGCGATTTCAATACCATCCCAACGTCTCAGGCACTACTTGATCTCCTGATTGCATCTCCAGCTGCCTCATCACTTACCGCCATCGTAAACAAAGTCCAGTGTGAGCTGGATGAGAAGATGTTAAGGGATTGCACTGATGCGCTTGTTAAGCATCATGCACGTTTGACACAACACGAAATTGCGAATCAGCTGCGCCCATCCAATCAGCAACCAGTTACAACCGAGACGTTGCGTATGTGGCAAGCTCTGGCTGAAGCACGTAAAAATCAGGATGTCAGTCAGAACTGATCATCCATTCTGATTGATGGTGAACAGAGAACTTTACATCCACTAGGTTAGTTGAATCCTCTTGACTTTGAAGGCTAGTTTTTGCAGTAAAGAACTTCATCACTTGTTGCCGCTTAACTTGTCAGGGTCACAATGTCCACCTCAAGCACTTTTCAAAGTGAGACACCTTCAGTCCAATTTCAGTTCATAGCATATGAAAATAGGATTCGATGCCACTTCGTGCTACCATAGACGTGATGTCAACTTCCTTTGAACAGGCGCTCAAAGAGCGTATTCTCGTTATCGATGGCTCTATGGGTGTGCTTTTGCAACTTAAAGTACGCACAGAGGAGGCATATCGCGGTGAACGCTTTGCTAATCATCACAAAGACCTGCGAAACAATACGGAAGCCCTCCTTCTACATTCCCCAGACTACATCCAAGATGTCCATGAACAGTACTTGGCCGCTGGTGCTGACATCATTGAAACGTGTACTTTTACAGCGAACTCAATTGCGCAGGAAGATTACGACCTCTCACAATACGTACGGGAGATGAACCTAGAGGCCGCACGCATTGCGCGTGAAGCGGCCAACAAGTTTGCTACGGACGAACACCCGCGTTGGGTCGCCGGCGGCATTGGGCCGTGTAACCGTAGTGCTAGCGTAATTATTGATGCCAGTCGGCCTGAGCTCCGCGGGGTGTCATTTGATCAGCTCCGTGACTCTTACCGTGAACAAGCGCAGGCGCTTATCGATGGTGGCGTTGACCTTCTCCTGATTGAGACAACGTTTGACACGCTAAACCTCAAGGCAGCGCTCTTCGCTATCGATGAGCTTTTTGAGGAAGGAACTCGCCGAGTACCGGTGATTGCCAGTCTGTTCATCGATCAGGCAGGTGGAAACCTATCCGGGCAGACAGTAGAAGCTGTCTGGAATTCTATTCGGCATTTCCCATTGACTGCCATCGGCGCCAACTGCTCACTTGGACCAGATTTGCTCTCTCCATTTATTGCGGAGCTGAACAGAATCGTCGACATCCCAATCATCGTCTATCCGAATGCAGGTCTTCCGAATCCTCTGGCACCAACCGGCTATGATATGGGACCAGAGCGGATGGCAGAGCTGGTAGAGCCGTGGATCGAAAATAGATGGATTAACATCATTGGTGGATGCTGTGGAACAACGCCTCGGCATATTGAAAAGTTGGTGGAAGCTGTAAAGGGTCGTCCCGGACGCCTAGCTCCGGTACTTGACGAGACTCTTAGACTATCCGGCACATATCCATTCAATGTTACGGATGAAACGAATTTCATTAATATTGGTGAGCGCTGCAACGTTGCCGGTTCTCTAAAATTTAAGCGCCTGATTCAACAAGGCAACTTTGATGCTGCCCTTGCCATCGCTCTGGAACAAGTGGATAACGGGGCGCAGCTCCTTGATATCTGTTTTGATGGAGATGGCCTGAGTGACTCAGCAGCACTGATGACACGCTTCATGAACCTGATTCATGGAGAACCCGCCATTCACAAGGTGCCTTTGGTGATTGACTCATC
>JBEDDQ010000381.1:0-3515 GCA_041176185.1 Armatimonadota bacterium
CCGTCGAATGTGCGGAGCGATTTTCCAGTCAAGAAATCCTTCCATCACGATTTGACCGGCAAGCGTTCCCGTGATCGTCGATGACTGTCCGGCAGCGAGCAGCGCGATGGCAAATGCCGTCGATGCGACGCCTCCAAGGATTGGTTTTAGGAGCTTCTGAGCATCACCTAACTCGCGAACTTCATCCATGCGGCCATCGAAGACCGTCCCCGCAAGCACCAGAATCGCGGCGTTCACAAAGAACGCTGCCCCGAGTGCACCGATGGTGTCCCAGGTGTTGAAGCGAATTGCCTCTCGAATCCCCTTGGCGGTCCGCTCGTGTGCGCGGGTTTGTACGATTGCTGAGTGGAGATAGAGATTGTGTGGCATCACTGTCGCCCCGATAATTCCGAGGCTGATCACGACAGCATCGGCATCCGGTAACGATGGAATCAACATTCCTTTTGCCACCATCCCAAAATCAGGCTTGGCCAAAATCGTCTGGAGCATAAAGCATCCAGCAACGGTTGCAACCAGCGTGATAACGACAGCTTCAAGCTTGCGGAAACCAAATTTTGATAATCCAAGGAGCATGAGCACATCAAAGGTAGTGATAGCAACACCCGCAAGAAGTGGGATACCGAAGAGGAGCTGCAGTGCAATGGCGGAACCGATCACTTCTGCAAGGTCACAGGCGACGATTGCCAGCTCGCAGAGGAGCCATAGGGCAATGGATGCCGGCTTGCGAAGATGGATACGACACGCCTGTGCCAAGTCTTTGCCGGTCACTAACCCAAGGCGGACACAGAGTGTTTGAAGCAGAATCGCCATCACGTTTGACAGCAGCACCACCCATAGAAGCCGATAGCCGTAGCGTGCTCCTCCCTCAAGGTCTGTCGCCCAGTTGCCAGGGTCCATATACCCAACACTGATAAGAAACCCGGGCCCCATAAATGCTAGGACCTTGCGCAACAGGCTGGAGCGCGGTGGGATCTTTACCGTACGAAACGCTTCCGACAGGGACTCATCACGAACCACCATTTAGTCTCCGAGTCCCCCATGCGTCCCGAGCAGTAAGCCAAATCCATAGGCCAATGCACCACCTACCATGCCAACAAATGTCATCTCAAGTCCCTGTTTAAACCACGAACGGCCGGTAACAAATGTCTTGGATGCGCCAACGGCAAAGTGCGCGACAACACTGATGACTAGAGATTGCCATACAGCAGGCATCCCGGATGTGTAAAAAAACGGAATAATTGGAAGAAATGCTCCTATGGCGGTCGATAGCCCCGCAACACCCGTAGATATCCACGGATTGGGGAAGCGTTCTTCGTTGATACCCAGCTCCTCACGGACCATGGTTTGCAGGAAGACATCTTTATTGGATGTCAACCTCTCGACAAGCTTCTGTGCTTCCGCCTCGGTAAATCCTTTGAGCTGATACATGAGTTCAAGTTCTTCGCGCTCATGTTCGGGATCGTTCTCGATCTCCATCCGCTCGCGCTCGATTTCAGACTCATGAACATCCCGCTCACTTTTGGCGGCAAGAAAAGCCGAGCTGCCCATTGAGAATGCGGAGCCAATCATGCCCGCAAGGCCAGCGATAAGGACGAATTTCGGGGATGCGCTGGTCGCGCCGGCGACCGCAGAAACGATTCCAAAGACAGCGCCAAGGCCATCGTTTATGCCGTAAATGGCATCACCAATCCAGCTGGCCGTGCCATGCGCATGCCACTTCTCGCGGGCCAGCAAGGTGTCGAGGCGGGACCTAGGTCCAGTTTCGGCCTGATGGGCCATTATGTGGAGCTTTTGTGCGTGGACTTCCTCATCCGGGATGACCAGCTCAAGGATTTTAGTGGATGCTTCATCCCCCAGACGGGCAATCTGGTCCTGGTATTCCGCTACGTGGTGGCGCTCTTCGTGCTCGATCCGCCGAATCATGGCATCCGGGCCAAACATCCGAAGAAGACGCATCTGTTTCCGCAGCGGTGCTTCTATCGTCCGTTGGTCGACTTCGACACCGAGTTCTCTTAGTCGCTCTTCCCACAGTCTGGCGTGCTCATACTCACTCTCCGCCATCCGCTGGAGGAGATCCTTACGGTGCGCATCCGGTTCGCTCGCCGCCAAGGCATCGTAAACCTTGGCAACGACGATTTCCTCTCGCCAGTTGGCGAGGATGATGCTGACCTTATTGGCGGGGAGACTCAATACGCAGCCTCGGTTTCCGCAACGCGTTGAACACCGACCGTGTCAGACTCAGGAATTGGCTGGCCGTGTGGGCAGTGTGTAGGGTGATTCAAGAATGCGGCGAGGCGCTCTTCGAACTCTTCCGAGATCACGTGTTCGAGGCGCTCTGCTTCTTCATGGGCTGCTTCGGATGAAAATCCGAGCGTATCGATGAGGAAAACTTCCAAAAGTCGGTGGTGACGGGCGAGCTCATTTGCCACACGCAGGCCATCGGGTGTCAAACCAACCCCACGGTATGCAACGTAATCAACCATGCCTTCATCGGATAATGATTTAAGCATTTTTGTCACAAATGCCCGGCTGGTATTGTTACGGCGGGCAATATCTGACATACTTGCAGTGCCATCCGGGCCAACCAATGACAGGATTGCGCGAAGAATATCGCCAGACGTCTTGTTCAAGTAGCGCGACTCGCGCGATTTCACCATAGTTAACTTTATACCATACTCTGTCGTTTCCATGTGAGCAAAATCCTATGAAGTTCGTAATAACGGGAGGCGGCACAGGGGGGCACCTGACTCCGGCACTTGCCGTCATCGATGCCATTAAGCGCAGCGACTCGTCGGCGGAAATCCTTTTCATCGGCTCCACCACAGGACTCGAAGCGGAAATCGTGCCAAAACGCGGCATTGTGTACAAGTCAATTGCCACCGGGAAGCTTCGCAGGTCATCCCGTGGCCTTCTCGGGATGCTGACCATCGCAAACATCCGCGACATGCTTGCGGTTCCGAAGGGCCTTATCGATGCCTACCGCGTCCTGCGGGCATACAAACCGGATGCTCTTCTTTCAACAGGTGGCTACGTTGCGGTACCCGCGAGCATAGCCGCCAGGCTGCTCAACATCCCCATCGTTATTCACGAGCAAACAACGACCATTGGTCTTGCAAACCGTATTTGCTGCGCCATCGCCCATACTGTTGCTCTCTCCTTCGAGATCGCCCGCGGTGACCTGCCAGCACGGGTACGGAAGTGCGCCATCGTCACTGGCAATCCCATCCGCAAGGAAACCTTGGAAGGGACCCGCGACAGCGCAGGAGCGCGCTTTGGTTTCACATCTGGCACTCCAGTCATTCTTGTGACCGGCGGCGCGCAAGGTGCACGCGTGATTAATGCGGCGGTTGCGGATGCGATTGCTGACCTGACAAACACACACTTTGTCATTCATCAGTGCGGCAAGCAGGGTATCGAATCCCTTAGCGAGGCACGGGATGCACAACCGGCGGCAGTCAGGGAGCGCTGGTTTTTGAGTGCATTTCTGGATACGGATGCCATGGCGGATGCGTGGG
>JBEDDQ010000382.1:0-3696 GCA_041176185.1 Armatimonadota bacterium
GCCGTAGATTAGCCGAATACTGTTTTCGGCGAGGTGAACTCCAAGGTCATGCGCGATACTTGCATGAGCCGGAATAAATCCATTGGATGACCCGCAGTAGACACAGAGCGATCGGATGTCATTTGCCATCGGTGCTAAGCCTAACAATCCCGGCAGTCGAAAGTTCTGTCGCGAATCCCCTGTGGCAGGTCTCGAGGCTCTCCCCTTCGACCATCCCCGGACTTGTCACACTTGGCACCCGGAGCTCTGCAGCGCGCACAGGCTCGGGAACAATGCCGACACAAACATCGCGCCAGATGACTGACCAAAGCGGAATTCGCGCACCGACAGCAAGCACATCTGGAAGTTTCTGCAACGGCGGCCGTAGCCATACATCAGCGCCAAGTGCGACCCATTCAGTGCTTGCAGCTACCACATGCGGCTTTGCAGGAATGGAGACGGAGTGCTCCGCAATCGTGTCCCCAAGCTGCTCCAGCTGCTCCCAGCGACTGGCATCCCCCGTGAGCTGACAGGCCGTTTCTACTGCATATTCGCCGCTAAGTGCTACCGAAACACCATCTGGGCGCTCACGCCGCTTTTGCGAAAGTGTCCTGTGAGCGCCAAGCGTGATTTGCAGCTCTCGGTACTTACGCGCGATTCCAATAGCAGTCGCAACCTCTGGAAACTGAATCCGGATGTCGCAGTGCCGGGCATCTGGGTCACGGGTAAAAATGGGGTTTACCCCTAGCCGACAGGACTCGCGCTTGGTGTCTATTGCCGCATATGTCGAAAGCGCCGTCACAAGGAGACACTGTCCAGCATCGCGTAAGCCAAACCAGGGACCAAACACAGCCGGTCCGCCGTCTTCCCAGGCAGACATGGTGCATCCACCATCCGGGCCAGCTGCCGGGACAAGCAAGCCATCATCAAACGGAAGGACAACCTCGCCCCCTCCTTCGACACCCAGCCCACCGAGGACATCCACCTGCTCAAGGACTGCATCCGGGCGGCTCCGCGTGCACTCAACCGTGATCCTGATCTCATCCTTGCCACAGGTGATATAGACATCCACCGGGAGCTTATCCGGCGTATCAAGACTGACCAGAAGACGCTTGCCAGCGGCGCTCATCTTCTCAGAAATGCTGACCAGTTTGCAGGCCGACAGCGGTATCACGGACTGCATCCCAGTCTGCGGATTGGATGTCGTAAGCCGAATTAGTGTATCGTTTTGCGTCCACGTGACAGCTTCACCCGCTGCATCCCGTGTCGTAAGCATCCACGCATAAGTCTTGCGGCAAATCGAGAACCGATAGTGCCCCCAGTCCACCATAAACGCATCACCGGGAGAAAAGCCTTGCATGGGATTTATGTTACTCCCCCACCACGCAAAACCGCGTGGCGGAGGTTAGCAACCTTATTGTCCGCCAAGCTTTTTCGCAGCCTCGACATACTTCGCGGTCTTTGTGTTTGCAGCATTCCACTGTGGGCGCTTCGCGCTATCGGCGATCGACATCACCGTCAAACCCACCATTTTGACAACTTTTTCCATGTTCGGGTAGTCAAGCTTGTCCCAGTGATCCCCCGCCTTGTGGTAATCGGGATAGTTAAATGCCGTACACAGCGTATGTGCCGGAACACCCAGATCCGCCATCGCCTGGTTGTCTGAACGCCCGAAAAAGGCATCCGAATTTTGTGGATGCTTATCGACCTTGACACCCGTTGCCGCACCCGCAGCCGTCATAATCACCCCAACATCGGAGAAGTCATAGCCGGTAAGGCTGCCTCCTGCGACGCGCGCGCCTTCCAGGTCATCCGTGCGGCCGATCTGCTCGAGATTCACCATCGCGACCGTGTCCTTCGCAGGAATCACCGGATGGCTGCCGTAGTAGCGGGAGCCCAGTAAGCCACGCTCTTCGCCGTAAAAGCATACAAACACGATGCTTCGCTTTGGCTTGTAGCCCTTGAGTGCATACGCGAGCTCAATCACACCCGCGGTGCCGCTGGCATCATCGTTGGCGCCATTAAAGATGACATCCTCACCCGGCGTCGTCGATGGCCGCATCCCGACATGGTCATAATGCCCGGAAACCACAACAGCGGTTGCCTTTAGCGTTGGGTCTGTTCCGCGGAGAATGGCTACCACATTGCGGACCTTTGCCATGGATGTATCATTGCGGCTTGCGCGAACTTCCGTGGTTTGGAAGTAGCCGTCATCCCCGGCGGGCTCGAGGCCCGCTCGGCGGAACTGTGATGCGATGTATTCCGCGGCGAGGTCCAGTCCCTTGGATGGCGTTGCACGGCCTTCTAGGGCATCGGATGCCAGAAAGCTGACATGGCTTTTGAGCGAATCAGCATCGACACGTGCAAGTGCCGCTTTGCGCTCGGTTGTGAGCTGGGTGCTAAAGCCTGCCGGCGCCTTTTGTTGAGCGGATTGCAATGGCGCTGCGACGACAGGGATGGCGGCGATAAAGAGCGCCATTCCCGTGAAGTACGGGTTACGCATGATTATTCAGTCTCCTCACAGGCCGCTTTGCGAACCTGCACGGCCCGCAAAAGCGCATTGTCAAACTTTGGCTGGCGGTCAAATGTATAGATGCCATTTTCCTCTGGCCAGACATCGGTGAGCTGCGTGTAGCAGTAACCAAACATTTCTGGGTCATCCAGCAAAATGTCGCAGAGACCCTTGAACCGTGCATGGAAGGCATCCAGGCTAGTTACGCGGTCGCCATAGCCCCAGCTTTCCTTGTCATCGAATTTCGTAGGATTCCACCAAATGCCACCAAACTCGCTGACGAAGAAGGGCTGGCCCCGGTACGGGATGTTGGTTGGTTTCTCCGTCCAACCATTGTTAATGAATGGCTTTTCCTCAGCGACATGGGCATGCCGCTCCTTGAATGTCTCTGGATTCTGATCGTAGTCATGGGAATCGTAAATGTCAGATTCTTGCACGCGGTGAGCATAACCGCTCGTATCGAGAACCGGCCGGCTGGTATCGAGAAGTTTCGTCGCAAGGAACATCCCGCGGGTGACATCATCCAGCTCGACAAACCGATCCCCGGGGACCTGAAAGGTTTCATTCAGCGGGCACCATCCAACAATCGATGGATGCGAATAATCTCGCTCAACCGCTTCGCACCACTGGGCAACAAAGGTGGATGTCGGCTTTTGATGATCGTGATCCGGGCCGAAGCCGCTAATCCCCCAGTCGCCAAACTCTCCCCAAACGATATAGCCCATGCGGTCAGCGTGGTAGAGGAAGCGCTCTTCAAAGACCTTTTGGTGGAGGCGCGCGCCGTTAAAGCCAGCATCCAGTGAACGGGTGATATCCGCGATAAGCTCACCATCCGATGGTGCAGTCATTACGCCATCGATGTAATAGCCTTGATCAAGCACGAGGCGTTGGAAGACGGGTTTGCCATTGATGAGGACTTTACGGCCATCCACGGCAACCGAGCGGAGGCCTGCGTACGTCGTGATCATGTCGTGGACATTCCCGGCAGCATCACTGAGCGTAAGCGTGATGTCGTAGAGGTGGGCATCCCCGACGTTCCAAAGATGAACGCTTTCCTTAGGGATGGTCAGGACGACCCGTGGGCTCATGTCGTATGCAGTCGTTACACACGCCGTTGCAAGCTCTTTTCCAGCATACGAAACCGTGGCGTTCAAGGTCATCCCGGAGCGGTTAGCCCGCAGCGGCACCTCGAGGTGGAAGCAGTG
>JBEDDQ010000383.1:0-2837 GCA_041176185.1 Armatimonadota bacterium
TCCACAGAAATCATCTCGCACCTCGGAGTGGCATTCCACATGACGGGGAAACAGAAGTATTTGGATGCCGCCAACTACTTGATTCAAAAACATGGCTATGCGGAGAACATGGGCAAGCTGCGGTATGTGACGCCAAGCGAGGCAACACACATTAACGATGAGCTGCTCTCAATGGTCTTTCCGAATCTCTTTAATCACTTGCTCATCCCTGATCTCAAGATGATTGCGATCAAGGCATTGCGGCAATGGCATCAGAGCTGTGTCCGCGACAATATCCCGTTTTATGACTTTGTCTACAACACATACTCCGGGTCACGGGTGCCACTTGAAGGTGCAATGACGACTTTGCGTGACTGGCCGCTGGATCAGATTGAGTGGACAGTGGATAACCGCTTCCGTGAGGATGTGACATTTGACCGTGTGCCAGGTCGGGATGGTGTAAAGCTGAGTAAGCTGGTTCCCCGGGATGAGATGGGTTTGTGTAACTGGGACCAGGAACCGTATTTCGCGGTGATTGGGCGCAATGGGGAGCGGGAAGACCGGCCAAGTGACTGGTTGCTGGCGTACTGGATGGGCCGCTACTGGGGACATATCTCGGCAGGAAAGCCATAAAGAACCAAATTGGAACCGTATGTTAGGCATACCAACGCATCAAGCCACTACTTTGCCACACGAAATTAACAATGAGGCGGATTGCAAAAAAGAATTCGCTTCTTTGACAATTCTACGACGAGTGTGAATTTTTACTTGACACACACCAATAGTATTCGTAGCATCTCAGTTACACAGTTTCGCATTGTTGCGCGACTTTGTCTGTGTCTGTGGTGTCAAGTTGGTATCACCGACATGGATTCGCGGTTCGGCAACGGTTGCCGGACACGCCTATCAAGGAGGTAGGA
Source organism: Armatimonadota bacterium (assembly GCA_041176185.1). Classification (GTDB taxonomy): domain Bacteria; phylum Armatimonadota; class Armatimonadia; order Armatimonadales; family Armatimonadaceae; genus CAIRTT01. Next base: position 900 of record JBEDDQ010000383.1, read on the forward strand.
AGCTAGTCAATGAATACTATTCATAAGTCCACTGGTCGAACCAGTGCATTTACTCTTATTGAACTACTGGTTGTTATCGCCATCATTGCGATTCTCGCAGCTATCCTGTTCCCAGTCTTTGCACAAGCTCGTGCGAAGGCGCGTGCTATTTCTTGTCTGTCCAACACCAAGCAGCTTGGTTTGGCAGTCATGATGTATGTGCAGGACTACGACGAAACTGTTATTCCAGCTCACTTGGAATATGATGTTTCGGTTATCGGGCGCACTCCGGATGGTACAGATCGTGACTGGCGTCGCTTCTGGCCGTTCATCATCGAGCCTTACACCAAGAACTTTGCCGCACAGCTCTGTCCTGATCAGACCGCATTCCAGGGTCCAGGTTGGGCTGACAGCCACTTCCAAGACAACCCATACAGGACCAACCGGTCTAAGGGTTATTCCATCAACGATACGATGGCGACATGGGGTGGTGCTGGTCACGGATCGAATACTGAATTGGCAAGCATCAGCCGCCCTGCAAACATCGTTTTGTTTGCAGACGCCGGTTCGATCACTAAGGAAGCATCCGATCCAGGTTGGGCTCTGTGGAACGACGGATCCCAGAAGGCACGTGCTGCATTCTTGGCAAATCCTGACAACTACAATGGCCCAGGCGGTTACAAGTCCGGTGGTTCCGGTGCTGTCTTCCACAACCCACTTCGCTTGAGCTGGGAAGGTGGAAATGAACCTACACAGGTTCCAGTTCCACGCCACAACGGAATGGCAAACGTCATCTACTTTGATGGCCATGCCAAGGCAATCAAGCTTAGCCAGTTCTGGATTCGTCCAGGTGTCACTCGTATTGCGCAGCGCCCTGGTGGTGCTTTGGATACCCGTGCAGACTGGGGTGGTGAGTTCGATATCTTCGGTGACTCCGGTGCCCGTGGAAACGACAACAACCCGAACGCTTGGTAGGTTCATAAACCCGGACAGTAGGTAACCATTGCGACGCATTCATCTCCTGTCCGGTGTTTTGGCACTCTGCGCAGTTGCCTTGCCAATCACGTATTTTGTACTGAATGGCAAGGCGGCTTCGCCGCCGCCTAACGCCCCCTTCGAAACAAAGCGTAAGTACTACACTGAGCGCCTGAAGAAGGACCCCAGCGACATCGATGCCTATATCGAGTTCGCGAACATTGAAGACCGTGAAGGCATGTTCATGTCAGCACGGCGCCACCTTTTAGCAGCACGCGCCCTCGGAGCACCCGACACCCGCGTCTCGCCAATCTTAGGCCGAACACTGAGCCGCCTCGCACGCGAGGAAGAAGCGCGTATTGAGCTCGAAAAGGCCGCCAAACTCTCCCCAGACAGCGTTGACTCCGTGCTAAACCTCGCCGGGTTTCACGTCGACTCACGCCGTATCGGGGCCGCACGGGATGTCCTATCCAAATGGATTGCCGCCCATCCTGACTACACAGACAAAACCGGACTTGAACGCCTTGTCATGGCACTGGTCTCCTGCGCAGACGAAAAAGCGGCAAGCCAGCTGTCCGAAAAACTTCTTCAGATCGCCCCGGATGACCCGGGCGCTCTGACACTCGCTGCCCGGACGGCGATGGACAATGCTGATGCATCCAAAGCTAAGGAATACCTCGAAAAGCTTCTCCCTATCGCTCCTGATCAGGCGGGAGCAAACTACCTCTACGGCCTTATCCTCTACCGGCAAAAGGATTACGATGGCGCCCTCAAGGCGTGGCTAAAGGCGAACGAGCTTAATCCCGCCGCCCCAGATGTCTATGAGCGCATCGGCCAGGAATACGCCCGGCGTGGCGATTTCAAAAAGGCCGCCTTTGCTCTCGACCAGATTGCAACGGTTGATCAAGGTTACCCAGCCGCCTACCGTGCAGCCCGTGCCTGCGAGAAGGCCGGCTACAAGGATGATGCCAATTACTGGGATGC
>JBEDDQ010000384.1:0-2578 GCA_041176185.1 Armatimonadota bacterium
GTCGTTTACCACCACCGCAGCCTTTGTGGTGATGAGCGTTCTCCTCCAGCTCGCGCTCGGCTTCGGCCTCGCGCTCCTCCTAAACCGCGAGTTCAAAGCAAAGGGCATCGTCACCACGCTTTTCCTCCTCCCGATGATGCTCTCAAGCGTCGTGGTCGGCCTCTTCTGGCGCTTCCTGATGGACACAAACTTCGGCCTGATCAACTTCCTCCTTGGGAAGATGGGCCTGATGGACACCCTTAAGCCGATTGTGTGGACGGATAAACAACACGCGATGTGGTCGGTTGTCATCGCCGACACCTGGCAGTGGACGCCGTTCATCATGCTAATCGCCCTCGCTGGCCTCGCATCCGTGCCTAAAACCCTCTTCGAAGCCGCATCCGTGGACCGCGCAACCGAGTGGTTCAAGTTCAGGTTCATCACCATCCCGACCATCGCACCACTCCTGATGGTCGCGCTCCTCTTCCGCACTCTTGATGCGTTCAAAATGTTTGACCTCGCCTGGATCATGACCGAGCGCGGCTCAACCGTTGAAACCGTATCGGTTCAGGTCTTCCGCGAAGCCCTACGTAACTGGAACACCGGTAAAGCCTGCGCCTTCGCCTACATCGTTTTGCTCGTGATTATCGGGTTGACCAACCTCTACTTAATGATGATGGCAAAGGTCAAAGGCGAAGGCCCAGCGGATGCCGTTCCGTTGTTCAATCCGGAAAGCCCAGTCATTCGCGGCATCGGGAAATTCGCACCACCTGTCTGCGGCGTCCTCCTGCTTTGGGGTGCTTACACCGCAGGCGGACCCGCATTTGTCGGCGCTATCGCCGTCCTTGCAGGTATCTGCGCCGCCATCTTCTTCATCCCATCCAATGTCCGGAATGTCCTCGCGTACATCACGATGAGCATCGCGCTGTTTATCTACCTCGCGCCGCTGCTCTGGATGGCCCTGACGAGCTTCAAGCCATTCGCAGATGTCAACGTAATCCCACCAAAGGTAGTCTTTACGCCGACGTTTGAGAACTACTTGAAGATCTTCGCGGATGCCAAGTTCATGCAGCAAATGCTGAACTCGACGATTATCGCCGTGGTCTCAACGGTTCTTGCCGTCGTCATGGGAACGCTGACCGCATACGCATTCAGCCGCTTCAAGATCAAGGCAAAATCGGATGCCCTGTTCTTCATCCTCTCAACGCGTATGCTGCCCCCGATGGTCGTGCTGGTCCCCGTCTACCTGATGTTCCGCAGCCTTGGCCTCTTGAACACCCTTACCGGACTGATTCTGCTCTACACCACGGTTGGCGTTGCATTCGCAACCTGGTTGATGAAGGGCTTCACGGATGACATCCCGCCTGAGTACGAAGAAGCCGCGATGCTTGACCGCTACTCCCGCCTGACGGCGATTCGTAAGTGTGTGATGCCGTTGATCATCCCCGGGATGGCAGCGACGGCCGTCTTTACCTTCCTGAATGCATGGAATGAGTACGCATTTGGCTACTTCCTGTCCGGTGCCGAGCCACTCACAACCCCGCCAAGCATCACCCAGGCGATCGGCTCGGGAACGACGCTCTGGAATGACATCGCCGCCCGAGCAATACTCTTCCTCCTGCCCGCGGCCATCTTCACATTCCTGATGCGTAAGCACCTCCTCCGCGGCGTCACCTTTGGGGCGATCAAGGGCCGTTAGGCAGCAAACGTGTCACTCAAATTCGATCTCGGAGAATCCGAGGAATCGACAAATCCTCAACGGGCACGCGTGCCACCTGCAGGCTTGCCCGTTGAAACACTGGAGCTGGATGACACATCCACGGTCGTTACCGATACGACCGACCGACCATTTGAGTGGGTAAAAAACCCTGTGTTGCGGAAAGAGCTGACATCCAGGATGTCCATCCGTAGGATGAGCAAAGCCAACCGCCTCGCCCTTATGCTGTTCATGGCGGTTGTGCTGCCCATTGTCTATCTGATCATCGCGAGAGTCCTGTTTATCAATAGCAGTGTCCGGGATGGCCGTGACATTTTCGGTGTTATTGCCGTGGGCTTCCAAATGGCGTTTGCCGTACTGCTTGCCCCAACGGTAACCAGTGGTGTTATTACGCTAGAGCGCGAAAAGCAGACATGGAATGCCTTGCTGCTTTCACGCCTGACCAGCTGGGAAATCTTATGGGGCAAGCTCCTTGGGTCGGTTCTTCCGGCTCTCGCGATGCAGCTCATCTTCATCCCAATCCTGATCATGGCAGCCCTTAAGGGCGGCGTCAGCCTCGGCAGCTTCATCGGGGCAGAAGTCTTCGTGGTTTTCTGTACGTTCTTCTACGGCATCATCGGGATGTTCTTTAGCTGGATTTGCCGCCGGACACAGCTTGCTGCCGCATCCGCGATGGCGACCGTGATGATCTCTGTTGTAGCATCCCCGGTTCTGCTTGCGCTCTGGCAGAATTTGACATACACCTACCAAGCCAAACCAGAAACGTTTATTCCACTGTGGACGAATCCGTTTTACGTGATGCTACAGATTACCGGAATCGAGAGTACATCGGGAGTACAGGCATGGCAGTCTGTGGGGATCCCACTATTCTTCTACATCACC
>JBEDDQ010000385.1:0-5650 GCA_041176185.1 Armatimonadota bacterium
AGCCACTGGGATGGTGCGGGTAATCCCAATGGCTACATGAGCCGGGATGGATTTGTTAGCTTTTACCTTTGGCTGATGGTTGGTCTATCAACGTTGTTCGGCGGCATTGGCGCATTAGTGCGCATCACACCGGATGATGCTATCAACCTCCCGAACAGAGATTACTGGCTTGCTCCAGAGCGCCGGGAAGCGACAATCAACACCATCACGCAGCAGATGAACGCCTTTACCGTCATGATGAACATCTTCATGATTGGTATTCATCAGCTGAGCGTCATGGCCAACCTAACGCCGGATAAACATCTCAGTAATGGCGTTTGGGTTTTGCTCCTTGGCTTTCTTGGTGGGACAGGGTATTGGGTTTTCAAGATGTATGGAGAGTTCAAGCTGCCGCAAACCCCTGCGGAGTGAGGTTGCGGTAGGCGTTACACAAAAAGCCTCCCAGGTTTCCTAGGAGGCTTTTTGCATTTTGCAAAGCTTCGCGTCTTTACGACACGGTTGAAAGCCAGGTCTCGGCCATGATTTTGTGCCCAGTTGGACTTGGGTGTACTCGATCCCCGGCGATGTCCTTCACTGTTGCGCCCTGCAACATGTGGTAGTTATACATCGCCTGCGTATCCACCAAATAGGCACCAAACTCGCCAGCTAGCTCAATCACAATTTGGCGGTACTCATCCATACGCGCACGCATCGGCTCGTTCTCATTCGCCTCAACCAAAAATGGCGTCATCAGGACCAAGCCACCCTTGAGATTCGGACGGACACGCGTCAAAAGCGAGCGATACGTCGCCTTGTAATCCGTTGGCAATACACCAACGCCACGCTTGTCAAACTGACGCCAGACATCGTTGGTGCCAATCATAATCGACAGCCAATCCGGCTTGAGGTTGATGACATCGTTGTCCCAGCGCGCAGCCAGATCACGCACTGTGTGACCAGAAATACCCGTGTTCAAAACGATGTTGTCCTTGAGGCGCTCTTGGGCAATCGCAACGTAGCCACTACCAAGGCCAGCACCCTTACCAACCGGACGCGCACGTCCACAGTCCGTAATCGAATCACCCGTGAAGAGCACCGTTGCTCCCTTTGCAATCTTCATGACTTTTCTCCCATCCGCTACGCACGCTTGACTTCGCGAAGCGTCAACCGACTGATTATCGTACCAATCGCGAGCAATGTGCCAGACACGTAAAAGACCACCTGGCTTCCACCGCTCAGTCCGTGCAACAGGCTCGCTCCGCCCGCACCAAGAAATGCGCCAATGCCCTGGACCAAACGCACGGAACCAATCAGGCCACCGCGTTCATGGTCATCCGCCAAATCCGACAAGTACGCCATATATGCAGGAAAGGCCATCACAAACCCAATCCCGAGTAACGAACCAAGCGCCACCACCAATAGCTGGCTCTGAACCCAAAAGATCAACCAGAGACTGCTTGTACAAAGCAACATCCCAAGCTGAATACTCGTCGTCTTTCCCCACTTGTCCGTCAAATGACCAATCGGAATACTGACCGCACCAATAAGCATCGCCGGGACAAGCAACACTTTCCCAAAAGTCGATTCGGATAAGTGGAAGCGGGTAATAAAGTAGGTCTTTACATATGGACCAATCAGACCAACCGCTAAGAAGATGACGAAACCGAGCAACATCACCATCGGGATACGCTTCCACGTGCGCTTGAGGGCATCGATAGAAAAGGCACTCCCGGCTTCATGGCCCGCCGGACGCTTGTGTGTGTCCGCCTTGCCTGGCGCAACCAAATAGCCAAACACCGCTGCCAGCAGAAAGCATCCACCAGCCAGATAAAAGGATGGATTGTAATGTTCCGGCTGTGCAAGCGTGAACTTTGCTCCGAACTTGTCGTTTACAAGGCCTGCACAATAAGGACCGACCGCAATTCCTGCTAAGTACGTAGTGTTCAGCACCGTCATCGCACGCGCCTGACGCTCCGGTGCACACCGGTCACCGATGCTCGCAAACACACTTGGCCAGAGCATCGATGCGCCAATGCCATCCAATGCCCGCATCACCAACAGCAGCGGAATCGCTACCCCATTACCGACATCTTTTAACGGAATAAACGCTGTGCTCAGGCTCGTCACCACGGACAGCAGCGCGCCAAGGAGCATCATCCGGCGTCGACCAACACGGTCGGCCAACGCTCCCATCGGGGAGTTACCAGCAGCTTCGGCGGTGTAAAAAATCGCCATCGCGATTCCCGGGAGACTGGCAAGTCCAAGCCCTTGCTCGAGGAGCATCGGGAGCGATGAAATATTGACAATCACAAAGCCCAGCTCCGCAAGGCCCGCGACAGCCGAGAGGACAATCAGAAAGAGCCACTCGGGCACAGCTAGCTTTGACACAGGGAGAGTATACAACTGTCACTCTTACTGGGGTTCCCGATAGCAAATTCACGCATGACCAGTAAGGTACACTTTTGACGCCATGGCAGAACATATTGGAATTGACCTCGGAACCACACACTCTCTCGTTGCAGCCACAATCAATGGGGTTCCAACCGTCCTCCCGGATCCCGAAACCGGCGAGTCGCTTCTCCCGAGCATCGTTCACTTTGCGCCAGATGGCAGCGTTATCGTGGGGGCATCCGCTGAGCAGCTGCTTGTTACCGACCCGCTAACCACGATTTATTCCGCCAAACGCCTGATGGGCCGCGGGGACGGCGATAGCGAAATGGCATCCGATGGCCTTGCCTACGCAATCACATCCGATTGTCAAATCCTCCTCCCAAATGGCACCAAGGTCTCCGCACCCGCCGTCGCATCCCATATCCTCCAAACACTCGCAGCACGCGCCGCCGCTACCCTCGGCACATCCGACATCAAAGCCGTCATCACCGTGCCCGCCTACTTCAACGATGCACAGCGCCAGGCGACGCGCGATGCCGCAGCACTTGCCGGCCTCGCCGTCGATCGCATCATCAATGAACCCACCGCAGCCAGCCTCTCCGTCGGACTTCATCGCCTAAACACCGCTACCATCGCCGTCTACGACCTCGGGGGCGGCACATTCGATGTCTCTATCCTCCGCCTCGAAGATGGCGTCTTTGAAGTCCTCTCGACCGGCGGCGATACCCGCCTCGGCGGGGATGACTTTGACCAGGCGATCGCATCGTGGCTGCAAGGGTTTGGACTTCAGCTCCCCGCGAGCGAGCTGCGCGTCGCGGCGGAAGCTGGCAAGGTTGCGCTGTCAAACAACCTCAGCACCGATGTCCTCGGCGTTGTGCTTACACGCCCCGTTTTCGAAGGGCTGATTGGCGAAACGGTTGAGAAAACCATCACGCTTACGGCAGCCGCACTTGCCGATGCCGGATTAACCACCGCCGGAATCGATGCCGTTGTTCTCGTAGGTGGAAGCACCCGCGTTCCGCTCGTGCGCAGCCGCGTGGAAGCGTACTTTGGTAAACCTGCCCTCACCGATGTCGACCCTGACCAGGTTGTCGCTCTCGGGGCTGCCATCCAGGCCGATATCCTCGCCGGAAACCGGACGGACACACTGCTCCTCGATGTCACACCGCTGTCTCTGGGCATCGAGACCATCGGCGGCGCAACCGAAAAACTCATCTACCGCAACACCCGCATCCCAACCCAGGCCATCGAGCACTTCACGACCAGCAAGGATGGCCAGACGAAAGTCCTCATTCATGTTGTGCAGGGAGAGCGCGAAATGGCTGCGGATAACAGGTCGCTTGCGCGTATTGAACTCACAGGGATTCCAGCACTGCCGGCAGGCATTCCAAAGGTAAATGTGACATTCCGCATCGATGCAAATGGCATTCTCCGCGTGGATGCCGACGAGGAGCGAAGCGGCACAAAGGCTGTTGTGCGCGTAAAGCCGACCTATGGCATCGAGCAAGCGGATGTCCGTGCGGCGGTCAGGGCATCGTTTGTGCATGCAGACGAAGATGTCGCTGCGCGTACGCGTGCAGACATGGTAAACGAAGCGACCAGCGCCCTCATCGGGCTATCCAAGCTCTTTGTGACCCACCGCGACCGCCTCGAAGCCGAGACGATTGATGCGATCACCGCTGCACGTGTGGTCCTCGAAGATGCCATCGCAAATGCGCCAGACCACACCACGATCCGCGAAGCATGGGATGCCCTCGAAGATGCCGCGAGACCGCTCGCAGAGCTTGCGATGAGCGATATCGCGACAAATCTCGTCAGTGGAAAGACCCTCACAGATGCCCTTGCATTCCTCGAAGAGCGCTCCCGAGAGCGTAAGGGGTTGGATGCATCCGGCGCATGATGCGCCTTCAGATGGTCGCGGCTAGACCCATTGTTTGGCTGTTCGGGGATGAGGCAGCGAACGACATACGCGATTCGTTGAAAGCCTTCGGTGGTGTTGACATCGATATTCGTTGTTACGCCTATACCGGAGCGACGCTTGAGAGTGTGATGGATGCTCAGCTCCTGATGGCAATCGGGAGCGGGACGCTGCCAAGTGCAATCATCGTCGCTGCGGGCGCATACGATGCGCTTTTCATTGCGATGGGTGGTGGGGATACAGACATCGCTTCTGCACAATTTGACACACGTGTCAAACGTCTCAAAACCGCGCTTCGGCTCCGTGCAATGGAAAACATCCCGTTACTCGTACATTCCTCCCTTGTTAGCAAAACACTTTGTACTAGACTAGGAATACCTTTAGATTGGGCGGAACAGGTGCGTACGCATGGGTGTGCTGAACCTGCTGCGACCGGGATATTCGAAACGCTGCTCATTGGTTTGGGTTTTGGAAAGGATGCTGGTCATGAATCGTCGTGATGTATTGCTTGGACTCGCTGGTGTTGCTCTTGTTCCATCGATGGCACTGGCAAAAGAGCCTGAATTCAGAATCATTGAAACCGCCACTAGTAAAGAAGTCCGCTGGAAGTCGATGATTGATACCGCGGCCAAATCGGATGCCGTATTTGTGGGTGAGCAGCACGATGACCCTGAAACGCATCGCATTGAGCTCGCAATCCTCGAAGACCTCCACGAGCGCGCCGGGCGTCGGTTGATTCTCTCCATGGAGATGTTTGAGCGTGATCAACAAGTCGTTCTTGATCAGCATCTCGCCGGTGTCCTCACTGAGGATGAGCTCGGGAAGAAGACCAAACTCTGGGGTAACTACGCGACCGACTATGCCCCGATGGTCCGCTTTGCCGCTAAGAATCTGGTACCGGTCGTGGCTGCGAATTGCCCGAACTCCATCATCCGAAAAGTTGGCCAAGGGGGTATCGATGCCCTTGCAAAGCTTCCGGAATCCGAGCGACGCTTTGCTGCAAAGACGGTGATTGCGCCTGCTGCTGATGCGTACGCCGACAAGTTTACGGAAACCATGTCCGGGATGGGTGGGAGCCACGGTCCTGCCATGGACCCTGCGATGCTTCGTCGTATCTATGAAGCCCAGTGCACCCGGGATGACACCATGGCAGAGTCCATCCACCGTGCGATGACAACCGGGAGCATCGTCCTCCACATTAATGGCGGCTTTCACTCCGAGAGCGGCCTCGGGACCGTTGCCCGTTTGCAATGGCGCCGGCCGCTAGGTCATCGCTCTACCGTCATCCAAGTCGTGCCCGTAAAGGGGGCGCTCAAATCCGCGGTTGTTCCAAAGGGACAGCCAACCGGAACCTATGTGGTG
>JBEDDQ010000386.1:0-2643 GCA_041176185.1 Armatimonadota bacterium
GCATTGTTTATCGGGACATGTATTCCAGCGATGCCTGCCATTATGCACGCGGTGGATGGCCAAACGGCGTATTTCTCCGCTATCAATGCGCTTGGCGCCCCGGGAGCCACCTCATTCAAAGAGATCTATTTTGGTATCACCTTCCCAGCATGGCTGATCAGCGGCATCGTCAATACCAGCCTCACCGCGATTTTTACATTGCTGGCCGCGCATCACTTGAGTGGATGTCAGCCACGCTACGCAGTTCTATTACGCCGAACTATTTTTGGGATGTTGGTTGCGTTTGCCGCATTGCTTGGCGGCGCCGCGCAGCTGAGTATTGGGTACATTCAGCTCTTCGTCTTCCTTGCACCGCTTGCGCTAGTTGCGACATTTGGTACGGGAGCGGCTGCGAATAACACGGCCGGGGGGTCGATTTGGAAGCGGGTGTTTAGCGGAAGCGATGTGGCATCCGGGCGGCTATTTGCGGTTGTCACGTACAGCGTTGCTGCCATCTCGATGTTTGGTCTAAACCTGGTGTTCCGGCAGTGGACACCGGTGGATGACCTTCCATTCACATCGCGTGCGCTTGGTCAGCTACTGGTCAGTGGCTTTATGAACACGGCGGCACTGACCGGCGTTGCGGCGCTTTCGATGCGCTGTCTCAACGAGCGCTGGGGAGCGCTTGGGTTTACGCTGCTTGGATGGGCCACCCCGATGTTCATCCTCGGGGTTTGTTCGGCATTCCTGCCATCGTCTAGCAGCGAAGCCATCGGATTCATCGCACAGACGACGGTGTTTGACTACAGCCAGTCGCCGAACACCAGCCACTGGATTTTGACTGCAGTAGCCGGAGCGGCGTGTTGGATTGTCGCGCGCTGGAAGCGCTAGTTACGCTTCGACGGTAATCGTCAACCCCGGACCGGGCTTTGGATAGAGAATACGGGTCGCGCCGGCATCCAAGAGCGCCTTCACCGTGCGTTCCTTGTCGAAGGTAACGGCTAGAACCGTCCCACCCTGTCCGGCGCCGGCAAGCTTTGCCGCAAGTGCACCGCCATTCATAGCGGCGGCGGCAAGGCGGTCACACGCATCCCCGCTTGCGCCAAGCCGCTGCTGAATCTGCAAGTTCTCATTCATTGATGCCGCAAGCGTCTCCCAGTCGCCATTTAGCAAAGCCGACTTTCCGTGGCGAGCGAGGGCTGCGAGGTGGGTGTAGGCATTTACGACTTCTGGGTCGCCATCCAGCCACCGGAGGCGGACAGGCTTGTGTGCTGTACCAGAATGGTGAGCCACACCGGTATTTGCAAGGACGAGGGGAAGGTCATCGGTGCCGCCGGGGAGCTGGTCAACGAGCGGCTCAATCGTCGCGAAAGGCATAGTTTCGGCGGCGAGGTGTGAGCCTTTATCTCGGAAGTCGATGTAGTTGAATCCGCCGAAGATAGCCATGTATTGATCTTGAAATCCGCATATGACGCCGAGCTGGTTGTATTCAATGTTGCGGATTGCTTCGGCGATGCTGTGTTTGACCATCTTTTTCTGAGCAGTCAACGCGCCGTAAACGGCAGCCATCAGTGCGGTTGATCCCGCGAGGCCAGCCTGCATCGGGATGTCAGTGTGGGTTGTCAGCGTAAAGCCTTGACCTGCGGGTGGAATGGCGATATTCATCCCGCGGAGGACGGCTTTTGCCAGGTCAAGCCGGTCGCCTTTTGCCTCGAGGTCTTCAGGTGTACGGATGATTTGGGAGACAGCACCGCCGTCCGCCTGGAGGGTGATGACATCTGCCGATTCCATAATTGCCGTCGCACGCTCGGAGAGGGAGCAGCTAAGAACGCTGCCACCATACATATCAGTAGGGTTACCAAGCACTCCGCAGCGGCCTGGGGCCGTGGCAATCACACGCATATCGCAGTCATCCTTGTAGACATCAGGGCTATAACCCAGTATACGGAGGTGCGGGCTATCTTGCCGAAGTTGCCCCATCAGGCTATACTTGCACCGGTGCGTGCGTAGCTGTATGCACATTCCGTCGTGTGGCCAAGTGGTGAAATGGTAGACACGTCCGCCTCAAAAGCGGATGCGAAAGCGTGTCGGTTCGAGTCCGACCTTGGCTATTCGACGCATGCAGTGCGGTCCGCTCCCTGAAAGGAACCGGCGCATGCGACGTTTATCAAGCCTCCCTCCCGTAGCGTGGATTGCGATCATCGCAGTCGTTTTTCTCGGAGTTATTCTGGTTACGAATAAGCCGAGTTCAGAAGTCTTCGAGGGCTATGCGGCAACTGAAGGGCCGAAGTATTCCGCGACGACATTGGATGGCAAGGAAATCAGCAACGATACGCTCAAGGGCAAAGTTGTGTTGCTGAATGTCTGGGCATCGTGGTGTGGCCCCTGCCAAGCCGAATTCCCTGATCTGATTGAGCTCCAGGAAAAGTATGGAGATAAAGGATTTACCGTCGTCGGGATGGCTTGGAATGACACAGAATCCAATATCCGTGGGATGGCTAAGGATCGAAAGCTGAACTATCCGATTGCGATGGCGGGACCTGAGCTTGGGGAGGCGCTTGGTGGGCTTCAGTCGATTCCGGTCAGCATTTTGATTGATCAGGATGGCAAGACACGCTATGGAGCGATTGGCTTTGATCCCAAGGATCGTCCAAAGGATAAGTA
>JBEDDQ010000387.1:0-4636 GCA_041176185.1 Armatimonadota bacterium
GCTTGAAACACGCCAGCTGCCACCTGATAATCAGTAAATGCAGCATCGCGTAGGCATGATGGAACCTATAAACAGGGTTATTCGCAGATGTTTGATGGCACTTGCCCTAACCTTGTTGCTGCTAATTCCCGCGCAAGCGCATGACCCGGCGCTGTCAGCCGTGAAGGTGATGCTCACCGGGAACGAAATGGCCATTTCTGTAACTGTCCATCAGCTCGCACTCGAGAAAGCTGAAGGGCATCGCTTGGACCCTGTCGACACGGACATTGCTATCCGGTCACGGACATTTGTCTACGCAGGAAGTGAGCGAGTCGAGGCGAAAATGGCATCCCTGAATGTCGACACAAAGGGGGGTGCCGTGACCTGGTCGACGCGCGTTCCCTACGATGGCCAGCCTGTTTCCGTGCGCCAAGCCATCTTCACGGATGACCCTGGGGCTAAAACGCTGGTCACGATTTACAAAGATGGCCGCGCGATTTATGACACCATCTATGATCATAAAACGGTTCAGCTTCCCGTCGGTACTCTGCAATCACCGGATGCCTGGTACATCCGCCTCTTCCGCTTCATCGGCACGGGCATCCACCATATCTTTATCGGTATCGACCATGTCTGCTTCGTCATCGGGCTAGTACTGTTAGGCGGCTCGTTCCGTGGCTTGCTCCGCGTCGTGACATCGTTCACCATCGCCCATAGCATTACGCTGGCGCTTGCTGTCTTTGGATTGCTCACTCTCCCGGCACGCATTGTCGAGCCACTTATTGCCATCTCGATCAGTGGCATCGCCATCGACAATATCCTCCAGCTCCGCCGTGCAGACACCAATGTCGATACCGGATGGAAGCACCGTGTAGCGGCAGCATTCGCCTTCGGCCTGCTGCATGGCTTTGGCTTTGCGGGGGCGCTTGGAACCCTTGACCTTTCAGGCCTGTCGCTTGCAACAGGGCTCCTCGGCTTCAACATCGGTGTTGAGCTCGGGCAGCTCGTCATCGTGCTGTGCTGCGCTCCGCTCATCGGGATCATTGTGAAAAAGTATCCCGTCCAAGCCCGTATTCTACGTATCTCAGGAAGCATCGCCATCGGACTCGCCGGCCTCTTTTGGTTTATCCAGCGCATCAGTGCGGGATAGGAAACCTTCTGGAAAGGCCCAAATACCATCGCTGGCAGGTAAATATTTGCTATTCCGCTGAGACATCCACAAACGTGCTCCAGTCGTAGATCGCGTTAATCTGCTTGCCACGCTTGGGCTTTGACGTCATCACTGCGAAAATGGATGTTCCAAATCCGCTGGGCTCGTGACGTTCTGCTTTGCCCGTATCGGATGCTTGGACATTTAGAGCGCTTTCCTCCTTTGGCTGAGAAACCGTATTTTCTACTGGTTTCTTGTTCTCATCCGTGGGTTCCAAGTTGGCGTTATCGTCATCGAAGGTGTCTGGAATATGAATGATGTCTGATTCCGTGGCTTCATCTGAACTCGCTGATGCCGGCTGAGCCTTCTGTGTCGTGTCAGCATCGTCGTCGTCAGCTGTGTCTGGAATATGAATGATGTCTGCATCGGTGGCATCGCTGGCCGTTGGAGGTGTTGTATCCGACTCGGCGGGAACGGGAGCGGGTGCAGCTGCTGTTTGTGCATCCATCGATGATTGGGCAACCGGGACTTTTCGCACCGGGATGTTTTCTTGGAAGTCCTGGTTTGTGGATGCGGCATTTATACACGCTGCTGCGCGTTCGAGGAGTGTGGCAAGCTGTGAGACGGCGATGTCGGGTTCCAGGATGATGGCAAGCCTGACGGCGCGGGTGAGGCCAATGTAAAGCTGTTGCCGCGCATTTTTACGCTCTGTCAGGCGCTCCAAATCCAGCAAGACAACAATGCTTGCCTCGACACCGCGGCAGCTATGAAACGTTGAAATCCGTACCTGGTGGTCGCGGGCAACGGTGTCCCGATTCGCCTTGTCTGTGAAGTCGATGTAGGGAATCTCGATGTTTTCCAGCGCGCTTCTAAGGGCAGTGTAGCTCGGGCTCTTCTTCGTGGGGAGCAAAAACAAAATGTCTGAGTTCTTTTCAGGAGCTTCGAGCTCGGCGATGATGGCTTGGACCTGTGTTTGGATACCCGCGGTATGAATGTCAGCATCTTCATTCCTCAGCCTTGTCTCAACTTTGTAGCGGCGGATGGCTGGTGGGCGGCCAATATTTCGGAGTGGGCGTACCGCCTCGTGCATTCCGTGGCACTTCCCAGTCAGGACCCGTTTGGCGACGACTTCGATTTCCTCATTCGATGTAAATGCTTCACACACAATCTGTGCTGCTTGGAATGTCTGCGCAGTGGTCCGGTAGACCTGCTCCAACTCGCAGACATCGCTTTCATTCATGAAGGTATCAAGCCACGCTGGTGCCGTGTCTTGGTACAGGTCCTGCCCAATACCAACACCAATCACGATATTGGTGGTCTCGTGGGTAATCGCTTGCATCAAGTGCCCGACATACTCTTTCAGGTCCTGAGCTTCATCTAGGAGGAGGGTGTCGTATGCTTCCCACATGTAATCCTGTTCGATCATTCGCTGGATGACATCATCGGGGAATTGATCAAAGTCATCACCAATAATGGAGCAGCCAAGGTTACCTGTCTCATTGATCAGCTGGATATGGTCAAAAACGGTATGAACGGTGATGCGTCCGTAGCCTTTACCCTTACGGAAGGTCCCGACCATCTGCTCGATGTTGGTGCGGAGGACATGGTTATAGCAGAGAAAGAGGACACTTTTCCCCTGCTCAGCATGGAACTTTGCAATAGACAGGAGTTGCCAGGTTTTTCCGGTACCGGGGACGCCGAGGAGGGTGATACGCGAAACGGAATCAAGTGGTGCGCGCTTTTGGGCGATGCTCCGATAGTGTCGCTCGAACTTCTCAAGCATTTGGCGGTCAGATGCATCCGAACGCTCAGCGGACTTGTTTCCCAGTAGGCCGATCAGCCTTTGGATAACACTATCGGTGACTGTCGCAGCCGTATAGCCCATTCGGATAGCTGGCTTTTCGTAGATTGTCAGGAGCTGACGGCGGAAGTGAGTCGGCCCGGAGTCGATGTCTTCGCGGAACAACATCCCATTCCCGAGCTCAAGTGCCTGCTTGTTGTTCGCCCACGTCTGTTGCCATTCCCGCCTGCTGATATTCGTCCACAGCACCGTCGCTACGGTAAGTGGAAACTCACCATTATTGTTCGCTACGTAATTTTTGAGGGCGTGGAGCTGGGTTTGCGCCTGCTTGATGGCGGAGCGCTGCTGCTTGTCATTCCCAACCCACATGCAGTCCGCATTGATTTGATGCACGGATGTTATGGGATGTGCCTTGAGCTCGATGACAAATGCCCCGATGGCATCATCGATTAGAAATAGGTCTGTCTCCGCCAGACCCGCACCTTCGATTGTAGGCCAGAGGTGGATGTGACCATCATCCAAGGACTGTAGCTGCTCAAACGCTGCCTTCTCAGCGGCATGGGCAAAATGGTAGTCACGATACGTTGGCATTGTGTGGACATCCAGACATTGGGGTGTCTGTTATGTACGGAGTTGAATGCCAAAAATCCTGCCAGCCTATCGTGAACCCGGTAGAACCGCTCGCTAAACTGTCTTTTCGATGGACACCTGGCGGCGAACCGCATCCATCACGCTGTCGATGTCGTTGCCAGCCTTTTGCATCACAGCCTGTACACGGTCCTGCAGGAATGCCGCGTCGGCGGCCGACAGCTGTTTTGCTGTGACGACAATCACCGGAATAGCCGCGCCATCCGGCGTGCTGCGTAGCCGCGCCAGGAACTCAAAGCCATCCATCTCAGGCATCATCAGGTCAAGCAAAATCGCGGCTGGACGCTTTGCCGTTAACTTTGCCAGAGCATCCCGGCCATTGGTCGCCGTCTCGACAGAGTAGCCATCCTTGGTAAGATTCCGCAGCCAGAGAGCTCGCATATCGGCATCATCTTCGACGACGAGGAGGTGGCCGGATGCCGTGGCGGAGATACCTCGAAGGATAACGGCAAGACGGCTCCAGTCGACGGGCTTGCTGACAAACTCGAACGCTCCAAGAGAGACGCCCATATCGCGCGTGTCTGAAACGGAGACGAGGATCACCGGAATCTGACTCGTTGTGGGATTTGATTTGATCGCATCCATTACCATCCAACCGTCCATCCCAGGCATCAGGATGTCCGTGGTAACCGCGACGGGCCGGAGTTCGTTTACGAGACGGACGCCTTCCTGGCCGGTGGATGCCGTTACAACGGCATAGCCCTCCCGGGTCAGGTTTCGGGAGAGGAGGGTGAGCATGTCCGGATCATCATCGATGGCAACGACAACCGGACGGCCATCCGGGTTTGCCGTGATTTCAGCAGTAACACGTGCTGGCGTTGCTGCATCCTTGTCAGGTGTCTCGGTTACTACGGGTGCGGTACGTGGCAGGGTTACGATGAATGTGGAGCCGACATTTTCGGTGCTTTCTACGGTGATGTCACCACCAAGCAGCTGGCAGAATTTGCGGCTGATGGCAAGTCCAAGACCCGTTCCACCGTACTTTCGGGTAGTTGATGCATCCGCTTGCGTAAAGGCCTGGAAGAGCTTTGAAAGCTGCTCGGGCGTCATCCCGATAC
>JBEDDQ010000388.1:0-4054 GCA_041176185.1 Armatimonadota bacterium
CGGGGTGATACGCGGACGCTTCATCGAGAACTTGCTAACGGGCTCCATCCAGACCGTCTGCCAGATTCCAGTGGTACGGGTGTAAAAACATCCATAAGAGCCATAGCGCGTGCTCTGCTTACCGCGGGCCTGTGGGCCGCTCTTTGGATCCCGTGCGCGGACGACAATTATTGCTGTTTCCCCGGGACCTGCGACACCACGTAACTCAGCAGTGAATGGCGTGAAGCCGCCGCGGTGACGAACTACTTCCGTTCCATTCACCCAGACGGTGGTGTCGTAATCCGATGCCTGAAAGTGAAGGAGGACATCCCGGCCCGACCACGCCGCTGGAATCTCAACAACCTTTCGGTACCAGACAGCATCCATAAAGTCGGTATGCGCAACCCCTGACAATGTGCTTTCCGGACAGAACGGAACGGTGATTTCGCCTGTGAGGTCACGATCCTTAAGACCGCGCTCAAGCCCGGAATCACCGGCATCGATTTCAAACTGCCATTGACCATTGAGGTTCAGCCAATCAGCGCGAACAAACTGTGGGCGTGGATATTCAGGACGTGGACACTGTTCCATTGATGGAGTCTTTCTTCGAAGGAAATAGGTTATTCGAGGTTAGGGGTTCTGTTAGTTTACGGGAATCTCAAGCGGTGTTCCGGGTGCGGCAGGAGTTCCAAAAACAGGTGTGTTCCCGTTCCAGGCGACGGGTTGCATCGAGACCTGCCGGTCCCACCCAGAGCCCTTTGACCGGGCACTATGGTAGACAATCCAGGTCTGGCCTTTGGCATCATCCACGAAGGAACAGTGTCCAGGCCCGAAGACTTTATCTGTTTTTCGGAAAACGGGTTCGGAGTGCTTGGCCCAGGATGCCAGTTTCATCGGGTCTGCACCCTTGGTCATGGTTAGTCTCCCAAGACAGTATTCATCGCTCCACGAGCCTGCGGCGCTATAGATCACATGTACCTGGCCATTTTTCTGTAGCACTTGCGGGCCTTCGTTAATGGTTGGGAGTTTATCCTTGCCACCGCTACCGGCGGTTTCCCATGGGAATTCAGGAGATGAAAGTTTAACGCGAGTGCCGGTGCAGGTGGTTGTGCCGGTCATTTTCGCGATGTAGATGTGCTGGGCAACATTTTGTCGACCTTCCCAGCCTGACCATAGCGCGAAGCGGCCTTGTTGCCCGAGATCCAGGATAGTCATATCGATGGCCCAGGCATCCCCGGGGAGCTCGACCTTGCCGGCAAAGCGAAACGTTCCCGTGGGAAGCTCATCATCGGAGACGAGCGCAATCATCCGGTGGTTGAAGTTATCGCCATCATCCGCGGCGACGTAGATCACCCACTGGTTCCCTACCCGGTGCAGCTCAGGCGCCCAGAGTTCCTTCGCGAAGAGACCGCTTTCTGGTGCCGTGTAGACTTTGTGTGCCTTTGCCGTCCCTAAGTTTTGGAGCTGCTTTGTGCGGTCGACCCAGATTGTGTTTCCGCGGCCCGCATGGCAGTACCAGTACTCATCCCGGTAGCGGATAACCCACGGGTCCGCCCCGAAGGGAACAACAGGGTTTGTGAACGTTTCTTTCATTTGGAGGGTCCTATCGTTCCGGTAACGGCAGTGAACTTGTCGATGGCATGGTCGAGGCTTAGGCAAACCAGCTTGCCTGGTGTGACTTCGAGGAGCTGTGGCATGTAATTACGATTGCCCCCAGCATAGACGACTTCCGCCTTGGACCACGTTTTGCCTTGGTCTTGGCTAGTGCAAATCATCACATCCCCGTGGAGTTTCCCCGCAGGTGTGCCGGGGGCATCGTGGGAATCTGTTCGGTCATTGGATGTAAAAACACACGCAAGCGCGCCAGTTGAAAGAACGGTTAGCCATGGGCAGTATGCAGAGTAGCGCAAAGCCTTCGAACGAAAAATGACGGACCGTTCTGCGGTTTCCCACGACCAATGGTTACCATTGTCGTTGGATGTCACAAACATTATCTGTGATGCATGTTCAGGCGTTGTCGTAACCGTCTCAAATGCGCACCCAAGCGGGCTCCCCTGTGCATTGCCAAGCCTTACGACACTTGGCATGCCATCCCGTGAGAGATGCGCCGGATTATGCGCCCGGCTCACCGTCCGCGGTTCACTCCAATTACGTTTCGCCGGGTCCCAAACCATCCCGGTTAGCCACTGATGTCCGGGGTGGCTCTTCCAAGGGGATGCTTCATCATCGAAAGTGCACAGAACTCTGCCATCGCCGATAGCAAAGAGGTGGCTTGCCCAGAGTCCCTGACGGGCCCCATGCGATGTCGCTACGGTTGAGTGCGCCTTCCATGACTTCCCGCCATCCAGCGAGTGGGCAACGCGGATCGAAAATCTATTCGCACGTAACTGGTTGTCGCGGTACGAAAACCAGAGTTCCTTTCCGACTACGCAGAGGCAGCCATCCCCGATGTCCGTCCCTGGGGTATCCGGCTGCGATGCGATGACTGCGCCATCCGTCCATATACGGCCATCGGGTGTGCCTGTAACGAGGATGACCTCTGCACTCCCATTTCTCCGCACGGTTCGTGTTGTCAGGATGGCGCCTTTGTACACGATGGCACCCTTGGCGCCGCCGGCAGGCAATGCGGCTTTCGAAAACGAGAGCTGCACTGCGTCTATTCCTTCATCCCGGATGCTGCCATGCCACTAATAATCTGCCGTTGGAAGATCATGAATGCAATAAACGTGGGCAGTGTACACAGGAGGCTTGCAGCAAGCGTAAGGCCATACTCGGTGTAGTAGCTGGTCTGGAACAACGCGATGCCAACCGGGAGTGTGTAGCGCTCAAGACTATCGAGGAAAACCAGCGGTCCAAGGAAGTCATTCCATGAGCCGACGAATGTGAAGATGAAAAGCGTGGCCATCGGGGCCCGGCTAAGTGGCACGATGACATTCATAAATGTCGACAAGCGGCTACAGCCATCCAGAGCAGCCGCTTCCTCGAGATCCTTCGGAATACCGAGGAAGAACTGATGCAGCATGAAGACGCCGAATGCGCCTCCAGCTGTTGGGACGATGAGTGCAAGCGGCGTATCGAGCCAGCCAAGTGTGTTCAGGAGAAGATAAATCGGTACCAGAAGAATCTGTCCCGGGACCATAAGGGTTGCGAGCACGGTTCCGTAGACGATTGGCTTTCCGGGGAGGCGGAGGCGTGCCATGCTCCATGCGGCAAGGGATGACACCGTCAGTACCAGCGTTGCCGTTGAGATGGAAATCAGCACCGAGTTAAGCAACCACCGTAGGAGTGGAATCTCCTCGGGATTGCCGAGGACTTCTTGGAAGTTTGCAACTGTCCATTGCTTTGGCAGGATGCCTTGAAACTTCACGATTTCACTGTCTGGCTTGAAGGCGGCCAGTACCAGCAGGAGGCATGGGATAACAAAGAACAGCGACCCGACTCCCATCGCAACTTCCGCCGAGAACAACCTTAAGGACTTCTTGTTCATCAGGAGCGCTCCTCCCGCATCAGGCGGAACTGCACAAGTGTAAATATCGCGATGACAGCAAACAGAATCCATGAAAGTGCTGCCGCATAGCCCATCCGGTAGTTGTTGAAGGCCGTTTCATAAATGTATTGCACGAGCGAACGCGTTGATAGCTCAGGTCCGCCACGCGTGATCATGTAGACTTGACCGAAGACCTGAAAGCCACCAATGACGTGCATCACGGTCACGAACAGCAGCACGGGTCGTAGGAGTGGGAGGATGATTCGGAAGTAACGCTGCGTTGGTGTAGCACCATCAAGGCTTGCAGCTTCAAGGTAGCTTACCGGGATGTTTTGCAGTCCGGACAGGAGCACAACCGATGGCCCTCCAAGCGTCCACCATAGGGTCATTAAGACGATGGCTGGCATCGCCCATGCGACATCGGACAGCCATGGAATCTCGATACCAATCGGGCGAAGCAGTGCATTCAGGATGCCGAATTCCTTGTTGTAAAACCATCTCCAAAGGATTCCGGCGACGCTGACGGTTAGGAGGTGCGGAACATAAATCGCCGCGCGCCAAAATCCCTGACGCTTACCGGCGACTGCG
>JBEDDQ010000389.1:0-10165 GCA_041176185.1 Armatimonadota bacterium
GTCCTTGAGACCGATAATCTCGATCTGCTCACCAGCCTTTAGCTGTCCGCGCTCAACACGGCCGGTAGCAACGGTGCCACGACCGGTGATCGTGAAGACGTCTTCAACAGGCATCAGGAACGGGAGGTCCTTTGGACGCTCAGGTGTTGGGATATACGCATCAACCGTCTCCATAAGTTTATGGATTGCAGGCTCGCCGTACTCACCTTGGCCACCAGCAAGTGCTTCGGTCGCAGAACCGACAACGATTGGGGTGTCGTCACCTGGGAAGTCATACTTGGAGAGAAGCTCACGAACTTCGAGCTCAACCAGCTCAAGAAGCTCAGGGTCATCAACCATGTCAGCCTTGTTCAAGAACACAACAATGGATGGAACGCCGACCTGACGTGCAAGCAGGATGTGCTCACGGGTCTGTGGCATTGGACCATCAGCTGCGGAGCAGACGAGGATAGCACCGTCCATCTGCGCTGCACCAGTAATCATGTTTTTGATGTAGTCAGCGTGGCCAGGACAGTCAACGTGCGCATAGTGGCGGGTAGCCGTCTCATATTCAACGTGTGCGGTGTTGATGGTAATACCGCGCTCTTTTTCTTCAGGAGCAGCATCGATATCTTCGTACTTACGTGCCTGTGCACCACCGGCCTTAGCAAGAACCGTAGTAATCGCAGCTGTAAGCGATGTCTTACCGTGGTCAACGTGACCAATCGTCCCAATGTTTACGTGCGGCTTTGAACGCTCAAACTTAGCCTTACCCATACCAATTCACCTCATCTATTAGGAGATAATCTCTCCACACACGCTAAAAAGTGCAATGGACACGCACAAACGAGCCCATGCGTTTACAGGAAACGCCCGCCTAATATAGGCCGTAGCATGACGAATGTCAAGCCACGGCCCAGTGTCAGTTAGTTTTTATTTGCCTTGCTTTGCACGGATTTCATCCGCAACGTTACGTGGCACTGCCTCATAGTGGCTAGGTTCCATTGTTGAGCTTGCACGACCCTGGGTCATCGAGCGCAGTGTTGAAACGTAGCTGAACATTTCAGCAAGAGGAACCTTCGCTTTTACGACAATCGTTCCACCAGGACCATTCTCCTGCCCTTGAATCATTCCACGACGACGGTTGAGGTCACCGATGACATCTCCAAGGAACTGATCCGGAGTTACGACTTCGATCGACATGATTGGTTCGAGGATGACAGGATGTGCCTTCCCCATCGCTTCACGGTATGCCATTCGGCCCGCTTCAACGAAGGAGATTTCATCAGAGTCAACATCGTGGTACGAACCATCTACGACACGGACCTTGACATCCACAACAGGATAGCCAGCGACAGTTCCGTGCAGGATTGCATCGCGGACGCCCTTTTCAACCGCAGGGATGTATTCACGTGGGATTGATCCACCAACTGTGTCGTTGATGAATGCGAATCCGCCACCGGTCTCATTCGGTTCGACGATCAATGTACAGTCGCCAAACTTACCACGACCACCGGTTTGCTTCTTGAACAGACCGCGTGCCTTCGCTTCGGCAGTAACGGTCTCGCGATATGCAACCTGTGGCTTGCCCTGGTTTGCTTCAACCTTGAATTCGCGCTTCATTCGGTCAACGATAATTTCGAGGTGGAGCTCACCCATTCCACGAATGATGGTCTGTCCGGTTTCAGTGTCCGTGTACATCCGGAATGTTGGGTCTTCCGCAGCCAATCTCGACAACGCAACACCCATCTTGTCCTGGTCAGCCTTGGTCTTTGGCTCAATGGACATTTCGATAACCGGATCAGGGAAGGACATCGATTCGAGAACGATTGGTGACTTCTCTTCGCAGATTGTGTCACCGGTCGTGGTTTCGGACAGACCTACCGCAGCGGCGATATCGCCGGCGTAAACCTGATCGATTTCCTCACGCTTGTTTGCGTGCATCTGAACGATACGTGAAATACGCTCCTTCTTACCCTTGGTTGCATTGAAGACATAGGAGCCCTTCGTGATTGTTCCGGAATACACGCGGAAGAACGTGAGGTTTCCAACGTGCTGGTCGTTCATCAACTTGAATGCGAGCGCGGAGAATGGCTCACTGTCAGAGGGACGACGCAGGTCGGTCTCATCTGTATCCGGGTTCGTACCTTCGATAGCTTCCACATCTACAGGACTTGGAAGGTAGTGAATCACAGAGTCAAGAAGTGGCTGGATGCCCTTGTTTTTGAATGCAGTACCACACAGCATCGGATAGATCTTCATGTTGATCGTGGCCTGACGGAGCGCAGCGATGATTTCATCCCGTGTCAGCTCTTCACCGCCGAGGTACTTCTCCATGAGGTCATCGGATTGCTCAGCGGCTGCTTCTACAACCCCAACCCGGTACTCATCTGCGAGATCCTTAAGTGATTCTGGAATCTCAGTGATTTCAGGTGCCTTACCAAAGTCATCGTTGGTGTAGACAATGGCCTTCATATCGACAAGGTCGATGACGCCTTTGAAGTCACCCTCAGCACCGATCGGAATCTGGATGGGAACTGCAGGAGCACCAAGACGCTCCTTGACCATCTTGACAACGTTGTAGAAGTCAGCCCCGGTGCGGTCCATCTTGTTTACGAAGATCAGACGTGGAACCTTGTACTTGGTTGCCTGACGCCAAACCGTTTCCGATTGTGGCTGAACGCCAGCAACTGCACAGAAGACCGCGACAGCACCATCGAGAACACGCATAGAGCGCTCTACTTCGACCGTAAAGTCAACGTGACCAGGTGTGTCAATGATGTTAATACGATGCGTAGACTCACGAGCTCCCTGTGCCGACTTGACTGGATCGGTGCTTACATTGAGACCCCAGAAACAGGTCGTAGCTGCAGAGGTAATCGTGATACCGCGCTCGCGCTCCTGCTCCATCCAGTCCATCGTGGCAGCGCCTTCGTGGACTTCACCAATCTTGTAGTTGACGCCGGTGTACAGCAGAATACGTTCGGTACAGGTGGTTTTACCTGCATCAATGTGCGCTGCAATGCCGATATTTCGCGTATTTTCGAGGCTAAATGCACGTGCCATTTATTTTTCTTCCTTACCCCATGCGGGTTGTGAAAATTCGACCAAAATCTTGACGCACTAAACCCCGCGGCCGGATTTCCGGTGCGGGGCCAGTGACTAGAAGCGGTAGTGGGAGAACGCTTTGTTCGCCTCTGCCATCTTGAAGCCCTCTTCGCGACGACGTACTGCTCCACCCTGCTTGTTCGCTGCATCCATGAGTTCCTGGGTCAGCTTCTCAACCATCGTACGACCATTTCGACGACGGGCAAAGGTGATCATCCAGCGGATACCTACCGACATGCGGCGGTCAGGACGAACTTCAACAGGAACCTGGTAAGTAGCACCACCGACACGGCGAGGCTTAACTTCGACAACAGGCATTACGTTCCGGAGAGCTTCTTGGAACACTTCGATACCAGGACGACCAGAGCGCTGCTCGATGCGGTCCAGTGCACTGTAGAAAATCTTCTCAGCTACGGACTTCTTTCCATCAAGCATCAAACGATTGATAAAACGCGTTACAACAACATCCCCGTAGATTGGATCAGGATGAACTTCGCGTCGGGGGGCTGGACCCTTACGTGGCATATGTCAAAACTCCTACTTCTTTGCCGCTGCGCCAGGCTTTGGTTTCTTGGTTCCGTACTTTGAACGGGATGACTTGCGATCTTTGGTTCCTTGTGAGTCCAAGGTACCGCGGACGATGTGGTAACGCACACCAGGAAGGTCCTTGACACGACCACCACGAATCATCACAACGCTGTGCTCCTGGAGATTGTGACCAATTCCTGGGATGTAAGCGGTTACTTCGATACCGTTTGAAAGGCGAACACGGGCAACCTTGCGAAGTGCGGAGTTTGGCTTCTTAGGGGTCATCGTACGAACGACAACACACACGCCACGCTTCTGAGGATTACCCTTCATCGCTGGCGACTTGCTCTTCTTCTCGACCTTCTTACGGCCCTTGCGCACCAATTGGCTAATTGTTGGCATAAACCTATCTCGCTCCTCTACGCCATAATGAACACGTTTCCCGCGTTCTGTAGCGTAATTCCAAAAACACGCTAAGCCGGGCGCACACGAAGATAGGCCACGCAGGAATAACCCTGCAAAATGCTGTCGTTAACGCCGCCAGCAACG
Source organism: Armatimonadota bacterium (assembly GCA_041176185.1). Classification (GTDB taxonomy): domain Bacteria; phylum Armatimonadota; class Armatimonadia; order Armatimonadales; family Armatimonadaceae; genus CAIRTT01. The sequence continues at coordinate 4,165 of JBEDDQ010000389.1, forward strand.
GCCTTCCAGCGTGAAACACACCAGAACATAATCCACTACAACACAAACTGTGCCGTAGTCAACCGCGCGAGTATATCGATGCCAGCAATCAATGTCAAGGATGACTGTTCCAGTCGGCATGAATCGACGTGCTCAAAGCGTATAATGCGGTGTGACACACTCCAGACCACGCGTCCATCTCTTTGTAACCTGCGTTGCCGACCGCCTTGGCGTCAGTGCAGCTGAATCTACCGTAAACCTGCTGCGGCTGTACGGTTGCGATGTCCTTTTCAGCGAGATGCAAAGCTGTTGCGGACAGCCAGCCTACAACGCTGGGCATCATGATGCAGCAAAGCAGGTTGCCCGATACTGGCTGAGCACCTACGACAAGCTCCTAACCAGCGATGAGGATTATATAGTTACGCCGAGCGGTAGTTGCGGTGCGATGTTGCATCACTATAAAGACTTGCTTTCAGAGGAGCCGGCACAAATCGCCATATACAATCGAATCGTCCCACGGGTACGTGAGCTTACTCAGTTTCTGGTTGATGACCTTGCCGTCACTAACAGCTTCGTCAACTTACACGGTAAGTCAATTGCCTACCATGACTCCTGTCATGCCATGCGTAATATGGGTATCCATGCGCAGCCTCGCCAGCTTCTTGTTAATGCGGGTGCGGCTCTCATCGAATGGGATAGCAGCTGTTGTGGCTTCGGCGGTTTGTTCAGCGTCAAGCTTCCACAGATTTCAACGGCAATGCTGGATCGCAAACTCGATTCGGTCGAAGATGCGTTGTCTGCTGATTTCCTGACGAGTACCGATCTGGGCTGCTTACTCCAGCTTGATGGCGGCCTCAAGCGGAGAACATCTCGCCTTAGAACCGTACACATTGCTGAACTTCTCGACCCTTCCAGTAAGGTGCATGCAAAATGACCCCTACATCGCAGGCGTTCAAAACAATCCATAAGGATGAGCTGACTAAAGTAGATAAACGCGGAGCGGTCCTTCGCGGCACATCGATGGTCGATTCCCGTAGAAGGACTTCCTGTGCTGAACTGGACATGGATGACCCAGACGGTTACCAAACCCTCCGCTCGAAAGCAGCGAAGATCAAGGATGTCGTTCTTGCTGACCTGCCTGACTACCTTGACACCTTTGCTAACAATGCGGAAACTGCCGGCGCCAAGGTTCACTTTGCGTCCGATGCATCGGATGCACGCGCAATTATTCAAAACATCATTCGAGCCAGGGAAGCAAAAGTTATCGTCAAAAGCAAGTCGATGGTTTCAGAAGAAATTGATCTGAATTCGGCGCTCGAGCTTGATGGTTATCGTGTCATTGAAACGGATCTGGGCGAGTTTATTCTTCAGCTCGAGCATGAGCACCCAAGCCACATTGTTCTTCCCGCGGTTCATAAGCCGAAAGTAGAAGTCGAGCGGATGTTCAATAAGCTTTATGCATCCCCAATGGGAGCATCCGCGGATGAGCTTGCACAAACGGCCCGTCGTGTGATCCGCCAGGATTTTCTGGATGCTGAGGTTGGCATATCCGGAGGTAACTTCCTGGTCGCTGATACAGGCTCGATCGTAATCGTCGAGAACGAAGGAAACGCCAGGCTCACAACAAGCCTTCCCAAGTGCCACATCGCCATCGTTGGAATCGAGAAGGTCATTCCGTCAATCGACGACCTGCCGATCTTTCTGAATCTCCTCAGCCGCAGTGCCACTGGTCAGCGATCTACCGTCTTTGTAAGCACGATTACGGGTCCTAAGACTGAGCAGGAACCCGATGGCCCAGAAGAGATGCATATCGTGCTGGTCGACAACCGACGTTCAACCATCCTCGCGGATGACAAACTTCGCCCAATCCTCCGCTGTATCCGATGTGCTGCGTGTGTCAATACTTGCCCCGTTTATCAGCAGATTGGTGGACATGCATATGGATGGGTTTACACTGGGCCCATCGGTGCAATTCTGGATCCAGTTCTGCTTGGCCTCGAGAACGCTTATCATCTCCCATATGCAAGCAGTCTGTGTGGTGCCTGTACGGAAGTTTGTCCTGTAAAGATCCCCATCGATGACATCCTTGTTGAACACCGCCGACGGACGGTAAGCGCATCATTGACCGGGTCCGCCGAGGCTATAGCGATGGCTTCATTTGCTACTGTGATGGTCAATCACAACCTCTACGAGGCGGCTACACGACTTGCTGCGGTGATGCCATCGTCCAATGGTCGGATGTCCCGGATGCCGTTACCGGTCATCACGGACTGGCAGTCATCACGAGACCTCCCCGCGATCAAGGGTCCGCGATTTAGGGATATCTGGAAACAGCGACTTGCAGCTGCAGGAGCAGATCATGGAGCGTAATCAATTTCTTGCTCAGCTGCGCAGCCGTATTCCAAAAAACACTTATAAGCCAGCATACATAGATGACCGTGTTCAGCGTAAGTTAACACCTGATGCTTGCCTGCAACTGTTTATCGAGCGGGCAACTGCTGCGCTCAGTCATGTGCACGTCTGTGGATCTTTGAACGAAGCCGCAGCGGTAATCGACACGATCATTGGTGAGGATTCCTTTGTTGACACGGGATGTCAGCGCTTTGCAGCGGTCGTCCAAGCGCTTACGGTCACATCTCAACAAGCTTTGGCACTGGACCGGGATGTTACCTTTGGCATCAGCGAAGCAAGGTTCGGAGTCGCGTTGACGGGCACCTGCGTTATCGATTCATCCCAGCATCGCGGCGGAACCTTGCTCCCACCACGGCACATTATCCTAATTTATGCATCCGATATTCTTGAGGACTTGCATGCAGCGTATGCGCGCGTTGCTGAATCCCTAAAAGTAAACCGGACATCGGTCTTTGCGTTCCACACAGGTCCCAGCCGAAGCGCTGACATTGAACAGACGATGGCCCTTGGGGTCCACGGTCCAGGAGATGTCCATATAGTGGTACTTGCATTACCGCCCTGTCAGTGATAACCTTACGGGGTTGTGATTGTGCAGCGATGCAGCATGAACAAACAGGCGCGCCTGTTCCGTCCGGGGGGACGGCTGTGCGGGCCCGAAAACTTCATCTCGAAGGAGATCCCCCATCATGAGTTTGCCCACGGATGTCGCAGCACAGGTTGTTGCTGACTACAAAACCCACGAGTCTGACACAGGCTCCCCAGAAGTTCAGATTGCGTTGCTTACAGCACGTATCACCCAGTTGACCGCACACCTCAAGGTGCACAAGCATGATCACCACACACGTCGTGGACTCCTTATGCTGGTCGGACGCCGCAAGCGTTTGCTGGGATATCTCTACAATGTGGATGTTGAGCGATATCGCTCACTGGTTCAGAGGCTTGGTATCCGGTCTCGTCTTTAGGTCGCTGTGCGGCCCAAAGCGGAGGGCGCCCGCAATCTTTTGCGGTGCGCCTTTCGTGTTTTTACAGCACCCGTAAACAAGCGGAATACGTGCTGAGCGTGCGTTGAAGAAGGAAACTAAACAAACATGTCAACTTTACATTCTGTTGACTTCACACTGCCTGATGGCCGTGTCGTAACAGTTGAAACCGGTAAGCTTGCTCTGCAGGCTAACGGTTCCGTCACCGTTAGAGTCGGTGACACCATCATTTTGGCTACGGCCACGATGAGCAGTCAAATGCGCGGTGGGATTGACTTTTTCCCGCTGACCTGTGACTACGAAGAGCGTAAGTACGCTGTTGGCAAGATTCCTGGTGGATTTGTCAAGCGCGGTGGCCGTCCATCCGAAAAGGCCACGCTGGTCTCACGTCTGATTGACCGACCTCTCCGTCCTTTGTTTGACAAGGGAATGCGAAACGATGTTCAGGTCATTGCGATGCCATTGTCTGTCGATCTCGACAACATGCCAGATGTCCTTTCCGTGCTGGCAGCATCCGCAGCTCTCACCGTCTCGAACATCCCATGGGCAGGCCCAATCGGTGCGGCGCGCGTAAGCATCGCAGAAGATGGCTCATTCATCGCCAACCCAACCCAGGAGCAAATCGCCGCATCCCCTCTCGACCTCGTGGTCGCAGGCACGGCAAAGGCAATCCTGATGGTGGAAGCGGGTGCAAGCGAAGTCTCCGAAGAGAAGATGCTTGCAGCATTTGACTTCGCCCATGATGTAATCAAGACGCAGTGTGCAGCACTCGAAGAGCTCCGTGCCAAGGCTGGCAAGGAGAAGGTAACCGTCAAACTTCATGAAGTAAACTACGAAATCGTCAAGGTGATCCGTGAGCAGTTCGGTGCAACCCTGCGCTCTGGTCTTCAGGATCCAGACAAGGCAAGCCGTGAAGCTGGCCTGACGCTCCTAATCAACCAGGTTGTGGATGCCCTTTCGGCAACATACCCTGACAATATTGCAGACCTCAAAGAAGGTGCTGACAAGGTTGTTAAGGAACAGCTCCGTGACCTCATCCTGACTGAAGGGCGCCGTCCTGATGGTCGTGGAACACGTGACATCCGTAATATCGGCTGTGAAGTTGGACTCCTCCCACGCGTCCACGGTACGGGCCTCTTCACCCGTGGCCAGACGCAAGTTCTAACCACCTGTACGCTGGGTTCGCCTGGCGATGCACAAATGGTCGATACCCTCGAAGAAGATGGCGAAAAGAAGTACATGCACTTCTACAACTTCCCACCTTATTCGGTTGGAGAAGCCCGTCCGATGCGCGGTCCTGGTCGCCGTGAAATCGGCCACGGCGCCCTCGCCGAGCGTGCGTTGATTGCGGTCCTTCCTGATTCCTCAACATGGCCGTACACCATGCTGTTGACCAGTGAAGTCCTCGAGTCCAATGGCTCCACATCGCAGGCATCCGTCTGCGGCTCAACCCTTGCCCTCCTCGATGCAGGTGTTCCTATCAAGGCTCCTGTCGCAGGAATTGCTATGGGATTGATCACCGATGAAGCATCCGGTAAGTACGCAGTTCTTACTGACATCCAGGGAATGGAAGACTTCTCTGGTGACATGGACTTCAAGGTTGCTGGTACGGCAAACGGTATCACCGCGTTGCAGCTCGACACCAAGATTCAAGGCATTCCCCGTGATGTCTTTGTCGAAGGCTTTGCTCAGGCACTTGAAGCACGCCTGTACATCCTTGGCAAGATCAACGAAGCCATCGGCGCTCCACGTGAGCAAATGTCCGAATACGCTCCACGTATCATTTCCCTCAAGATTGATCCTGAGCAGATTGGTGCGGTCATCGGACCAGGTGGCAAGAACATCAAGAAGATCTGTGCTGAAACGGGCGCGAAGATTGATATCGAGCAGGATGGCTCGGTTCACATCACCGCTACCGATGGTACAGGTGGTGATGCCGCTCGTAAGATCATCGAAGACATGACCCGCTTGGTCAAGCCAGGAGATGTCGTTGAGGGGCGGATCACTCGCTTCCTCCAGTTTGGTGCATTCGTTGAGATTGGTGGCGGCCGTGATGCCCTCGTCCATGTCTCTCAGCTTAGTGACCCACCACCATCCCGACCGGATGAAAATCTGAAGCTCGGCGATGTGATGACGGTTCGTATCACCGAAGTCGATGGTCAGGGTCGTGTTAATGCCACAGCACGTGGCTTGGACCTCCCGTTTGATCCAGAGAATCCTGAACCAGGTCGTCCACCTCGCCCTACTGGCGACCGTGGCGGTCGCGGTGGTGACCGTGGTGGCCGTGGCGGCGACCGTGGTGGACGCGGGGGCGATCGCGGTGGCCGTGGTGGCGACCGTGGTGACCGTGGCCCTCGCCCTGAGCGTGATGCAGAGCGCCCCGCAGAAGCTGCTCCGGCTGTCGATGTTGAAGAAGGCGATGGCATGCCAAAGGCACGCTTCCGTCCTCGTCGCTGATTGCGTCCAGCATGAGCTCAAAGCCCCTAGGGAGAATTCCCTGGGGGCTTTTGCTTTTTACCTAGGCTGGGTCTGACGTTCATCCAACCCGGCACAACAACACTCCGGGATAGATGCAAACGAACACAACGGTTAAACATGGCTGCCGGCTATGAATGAACTCAGGAACGAAT
>JBEDDQ010000390.1:0-2576 GCA_041176185.1 Armatimonadota bacterium
CGAACCTCCCCCAACACTGGCAAGTTCCGCTCGGCGTTCACCCTTTGGTTTGAAGTAAATATCGAGCCGAACCAGCTCGTTGGCTTCCTCGCAGCGTGGACACCGGAACCTGAAAACTTAGAGTCTCGCACACCCTTTTCACAACCCGATGTGTGGCTTCCTGCCCTCGAAGCGCATTCGCACCCGGGACGGCTAACCCTCCCTCACACGCTGCCAGCGGCATGAATTCACACCTGCTTTGTGTAACTGTCATCCATGCAAGCAGCCCACCAAACGATCTCCAGCGGACCCGCCGCGCTCACCTATCAGGCATTCCCGGATGCGTGCCGTCTGAAAAATGGCGACATCCTGTGTGTCTTTTACGCCGGCACAGGCCACGTAACCTTACCGGCGGCCGGTCAGAAAATCGGGGGACGCCTTTGCAGTGTTCGCTCAAAGGATGATGGACGGACGTGGAGCAGTCCGGAGATTGTCTTTGATGGCCCACTGGATGACCGTGACCCGCACATCGCTCAGCTCCACGATGGCAGAATCATCGTCACGTTTTTCTCGCTTGCCAAAGGGACACAGGGGCGCACCTACGATGGCACCGGTACGTGGACGGTGGAAAGTGATGACAATGGTCACACATTTAGCTATGCAAAGTCTATTGCACCGGATTGGTATGTCAGCGCCCCGGTACGCCGCCTGAAAAATGGCTGGTACATTCTGGGAATCTACTCAGAATCTGAAGGGGTCTCCCACGGCGGTGTAATTATCAGCCGGGATACCGGCCGGTCGTGGAGCGAGCCCATCCCGATTGGCAAGGGTCAGGGGATTGATTTAGATGCTGAAACCGATGTCATCCAGTGCACGGATGGCACTCTCTGGGCGGCGCTACGCTCGAGTAAAGAGAATATGCACTATGCGACATCGGTTGACAATGGCCGCACGTGGAGCCGCGCCAGCAATATAGGTTTCAAAGGTCATTGCCCACACCTGAACCGCCTGCGAAGCGGCGCAATTCTCATGTGCCACCGCCTCCCGAAGACCGAAGTCAGCATTAGCTACGATGAGTGCCGCACGTGGAATGGTCCCTACCGTATCGCGGATGTGATCGGGGCCTATCCCAGCAGCGTCGAGCTCCGGGATGGCAGTGTCCTCTTCATCTACTACACCGAAGGTGCTGGAAGCGTGATTCGTGCGGCGCGTTACGCTGTGGGCCGGGATGGGCTGAAGCCTCTGCCATGGAGGTAGAGCGGATATAATCCGGGCATGATTGCACAGCTCCGTGGCTACGTTGTACGCGTCGCAGCACCGACATTGGTGCTCGATGTAAACGGAGTTGGCTACCGGGTTTCCGTACCGGCATCCGTGCTGGAAAACCTCCCGCCGGATGGCACACCGCTCACCCTCATCACGCATATGCAGGTCCGTGAGGATGACATGTCGCTGTTCGGATTTCTGGATGACCAGGAGCTCGAAGTCTTCAACCTCTTACTGAGTGTGTCGGGCGTCGGACCCAAGGCTAGCCTTGCGATGCTTTCTGCCCTTGGGTCGGTTGGAATTGCGAAGGCGGTTGCAGGCGAGGATGTCCGGACACTCACGAAAGTCCCCGGTATCGGCACGCGAACAGCGCAACGCCTCGTCGTTGACCTAAAAGAGAAAATGCTCCCGATTGGCCTTGGCGCCGGGCCGACGACCACCCCGGTTGGAGGGGTAAAGCCAAGCGTGGTGGCACAGCCAGCGGTGCATCCGAATGCGCTTATCGCGGATGTCATTTCTGCGCTGCAAAACCTCGGGTATCCAAAAGCCGATGCGATTAAGGCAGCAGAGAGTGCCCATGAGCAGCTTCAGAGTGCTGGCACATTGCCTGAGTTTGCAGCCGTGCTACGCGCCGCACTAAGCCATTTGTCACGTTAGGCGGGAGCTCGAAAACATCGCAATGGCAATAGAATCATCCCCTTTCGAAAAACTACAGCAAGCCGCCAAACCTCCGGCCGACCGCTTGGTTGATACTACGCCACAGGGTTCTGAAGATGCCGAGCTTTCACTACGTCCAAAGCGCCTCGCGGAGTACATCGGGCAGAACAAGATCAAGGAACAGCTTGGCATTTCGCTGACTGCTGCAAAAATGCGTGGCGAAGCGCTTGACCATCTCCTCCTGCATGGGCCTCCCGGCCTCGGAAAGACATCGCTGGCACACGTGATCGCGCTGGAGATGAGCGCAAACCTGCGTGCGACATCCGGGCCTGCAATCGAGCGCCCCGGAGATCTGGTTGCCATTCTGTCCAACCTTGAGGATGGCGCTGTTCTTTTCATCGATGAAATCCACCGTCTCAACCGCTTGGCAGAGGAGTTTCTCTATCCGGCGATGGAAGATTTCGAGATGGACATGACGATTGGTCAGGGTCCAAGTGCGCGAACCGTCAAGATTCCGCTCGCGAAGTTTACGCTGATTGGTGCGACGACGCGCCCGGGCTTGCTCACGAATCCGCTACGTGACCGTTTTGGTATTGTGCAGGGCTTTGAGTTCTACGAAGAGGCTGACCTGACGCAGATTCTGATTCGGTCAGCGGATATTCTCGGTGTTGGGA
>JBEDDQ010000391.1:0-3514 GCA_041176185.1 Armatimonadota bacterium
GCTCCTCGAACGCGGCACAATCTCGCTTCAGAGCGAGAGTCATCCTGTGGACTTCCGTAAGGTTGAAATCCTCGATCTCAGCCGCGGACGTAAGTAAGGCGAGACCCGCTAGCGCATCGGAACCGGCATCGGGCCGGCCGGTGCGGTACGCAACATCGCCGCGATGTCAGGCTTAAAAGACATCAAGAGATTCAATCCGGTCGCCGCTTCTATTGCGGCGGCCGTTGTTGTATAAGCCTGCCAGCTCTTTTGAGTGATCTCCGGGCGGTTTGGCACTCTGATCACCAGCAGCTGACAATGCTCATCGACATCGGATGCCGAACGTACACCCGGAGGGCTCACTAAGACTGCCTTCCAAAGTGCATCTGGGATGCGGATGTTCGACTTTGGCACCATCCGGGGGTGAAGATCATCCATGACTGTGCCGGCAATCACATGACAGATAAAGCCTTGTTTTACGAGACCACGACAATGCTGCTCGAAGTCCTGCCATGGACCTCCTGTGACCGCAGCGTAGGTTGGAACAACATTGGTGATGACGTACGTCGACTGCTGAGCAGTTTTGTCAGCAAGACGGTCTTGCGGCGGGCAGAGCTGGAGCGGGATGAGCTGTTCGTTGATGATTTCATCCGCGGTTGCTGACCACTGAGGACCACCAGCACGTGCATCCGGGATGAGGTGTCGCGGCATCAGAGGCCGCCCCTTCAGGTCCTGTTCTGTGACATCCCAAGCCACCCAGTTCGGGGTGCGGTGTTGGCCTGAGTAGGAGATCGCGAGGCCTGGATGTTCAAGCAGCGTATGCCTGTGTTCATGATCATCCATTGAGGCGCCATCGAGGTTTCCGAAAAACAACCCGGACTTGCCAGTGGGTGAGCTGCCGCTGGATGATAAGTCGGGATCCTCGCCCATATAGCTCATCATGCGCGGGTCAGCGCGACGGGCCAGCTTCGATGCCGTTTCATCATCGATGACGGCTGCGACGGGCTGGATAAACTCCGTTGGTCGGGTTTCGTTGACGGGAAGTGCATCGATTGGGAGAGACTTTTCAGTGGTCGCCGACTGTACCCCAATCAACCTGTCACGCAAAATGGAACCCCCGACACCAAGCACAAGGGCACCCACTCCAAGGACCATGGGGAGTGGTAACTTACGCCGCTTTTGCTTGGTATCGGGGGGCTGCATTGATTGTTAGTGCGTTACATCCACACCATCTGGTGCCAGTGTATGCGCTGCTACCTTGAGTGCAGCCACACCGGCCTCAGATGTCGCTTCCATATAGGCACGAACCAATGGCTCGGTGCCGCTTGGGCGAATCAGCAGCCATGAGTTGTCATCCAGGAGGAGCTTAACGCCATCCGCTTTGTTCACCGAGACAACCTTATGCCCGGCAACTTCTGTTGGAGGTGTGTTACGCAGGCTGTCCATAAGAGCAACCTTGCTTGCTTCCGGCAGGCGGAGGTCGATACGCGTTGCGATATAGGTTCCCAGCTGTTCACGGAGCTCAGCGAGAATGGATCCTGGGGTACGTCCGGTCTTTGCGACCATTTCGGTCAGGACGAGGTCGGCTACAATGCCATCCTTTTCAGGGATATGTCCCCGGACGGAAAGCCCGCCGGATTCCTCACCGCCCATGATGGCATCGTGTTGCTTCATCATCGCGCCTACCCACTTGAACCCAACGGGTGTTTCGATGATTTCGACGCCCATTTGGCGTGCGATGGCATCGATGCGTCCACTGGTTGCAACCGAGCGAACGATGGCGCCGGTGCCCATTCTTTGGGCCCAGTGCCAGGCAGTCAGCTGGAGGACATCGTTGCTGGTGATGTAGGTTCCTGTTTCATCCACCATCCCGAAGCGGTCCGCATCTCCATCCATCGAGAGACCAATCTGCGAACCGGTGCTGCGTACAAGCGCGCCAAGCTCGAGGAGGTTGGTTGCATTCGGTTCCGGAAGGCTGCCGCCAAAGAGCGGGTTACGTTCATTGTGGATGGTATGGACGTTGACACCAGCCTCTTCGAGGAGTGTTGAGAGGTAACCGCGACCTGCTGCGTAGAGGGGGTCCACACAGATGGTCAGGTTTGCCTTGCAGATGGCATCGAAGTCGATCAGCTTCCGTACGTGGGCGAAGTAGGCAGGCTGTGGGTTGATCTTTGTTGGGACAGGGCCACCGGTTTTGACAAGATCAGGGTTTTCCTGAAGAACAGCGATACGGCTGACGATCGGGTCTGTGTCAGCAGGCAGCGCTGGGTGGAGGTAGTCCGGGATGAACTTGATGCCATGGTACTCAGGAGGGTTATGGGATGCGGACAGCATCACGGCGCCGGCGAGGTTCATGTCCTTGATGGTGTAAGCGACGACAGGTGTTGGGGTGTCACGGTCGACGACGTAGGCGGGGATGCCATTTGCACCGAGGATATCGGCGACTAGGGCTGCGAACTGCTCGCTAAGGAAGCGTGCATCGTATCCGATGACAATGCCTTTGCTGCCTTTTCCCTGGCCATTGACATGGTCGGCGATGGACTGTGCGACGAGGGCGACATTATCGAATGTGAACTCGCGGGCCATCACGGCGCGCCAGCCATCGGTGCCAAAGGTTATCTTTTTCGATGCGATCATGTTTTCACCATACCACTGAGGGCATTCTTCCAAAACTGTGGAGGCCATTACAGGCGCTACGGATGGTTTCGGTTGAATTATCCGGTGGATTTAGTGTATTTGGCACTCATAAATCGAAATACTTGACGCACCCTTGTCCGAAGTCCGAAGTCCGAAGTCCGAAGTCCGAAAAGCGGCTTGGCGAAACAAATTCATCTAAATGAACAATATGGGCATCACCAAGCCAGCTGAATTACGTCCGTGGGACGAGGCTTACATCCACAACCTTGGGGGCATTCGGAGGCGTGTTCGCACTGGTCAATGTGAACACACCGCTATCGCCATCGAGGTAGCCTGCCGCCAACACTTGAATACGGTAGCTGCCTACCGGGCGCAGGAAGCCAAACTTGCCATTGGCATCCGTGGTTGTCGTTTCCACCTGAAGGTCATTTCGTAGCAGCACAACGCTAACGCCCGCAAGCTTTGTCGCCGGATTTGTGCTATCGGTAACCGTGCCAATAATGGTATTCGCTGTCGCCGGTGGATCCGTTTTGCCATCATCGATGAGGGAGACATCCCCGATGTCTGTATACCCAACCACGACATTCACGGTTTTCACCGCACTGGCAGGACCAAGGCTTGCCGTCAGCTCTGCGGTACCTTCGAGGACATTTTCCAGCAGGAAGCGTCCTGCACTGTCCGTGATTGCACTGATTGAGCCGACATCCGTGGTGATGGAAATAAATGCATCCGCTGCCGGCGTACCATTGGGAGCCAGCACCCGCCCGCCAACCTGACCGATGTTGATGATCAAAACAAGGTCACTATTCAATCCGGCCTTGACGGCTGGTTGAAAGGCGACCACTTGTGCGGGCTTCCCCGGAACGGTAATCGTCGCTGTAAACGCACCGACAAGGGC
>JBEDDQ010000392.1:0-3248 GCA_041176185.1 Armatimonadota bacterium
CCTTTGTGCTTCTCATTCGAGATGCCATATCGCAGAAAAACCTCCCCCGCGACACGGAAGACAATGTCACCGCTGCCATCACGGCACTGGGTGCGGCCATCCACCGGCTCCCGGACCCAGGTACAGCCCTCGAGCCCATCGACAGCGCCACCCTCCGCACACAGGCACAGCAGCTGGTCGATCAAGCGCACAGCGAGAGTGACAGTGTCATCCGCGACTCCTTGCTACGACGCGTTGAAGCACTCATTCGCTCAGCCGACTCAGCGGATGAAACGCATCAGTGGCAGCGACGGACAGCCTATCTACGTCAGGAGCTGGATGCGCAGATCACAAGCCTTCGACACTCCCTGCAAGCCAACATGGATGGCGATATCGCCATCGGAACCATTAAGCGAGCGGCAAATGAAGCCACAACACTGGGCCGGGAAGCATCCAAACTCAGAGATGCAACCCTTGAGCTCGACCGCTACCTCGCAGCGAGCGATGTAAAGACAGACAAGCAGCAGGTTCAGAGGCAGCGCTAAGTCAAGGCATCCAGCCGTTAACGAGGTGCGGGTATTGATTCGGAAACCACCCCAAGCAACAATCTGCCAATTGACAGACTGACGCCCCACTAGCCGCGAATGATACAACAGAAGGTTATGTTTGCGATTACGGCTTTCTATCACTTTGTCCCACTTAGCGCTGAGCAAATCGATGCCGTCGTAACACGGTTCAACGAGCTCGGTCCAGAGCTGGCGGTTCGTGGTCTGGTTCTCGTCGCTCCCGAAGGCATTAATGGCACCGTCTGCATGCCCCCCGACAACATGGATGCATGGAAGGCAGCAGTTAGAGAAATCGTGTTCGGCCGGGATGTCATCTTCAAAGATGCAACCGCAAATGATTACGTCTTCCCGCGCTACAAAGTCGACATCCGCACGGAAATCGTAACGGCCGACATGCCTGGCGTCTTCCCTACAACAACGAAAAACAACCACCTGACGCCACAGGAATGGCATGAGACGATTGTCAATGACCCTAATGTCGTCGTCATAGATACGCGAAATGACTACGAAGTCAAAATCGGTAAGTTCAGGGGTGCGGTTGATCCAAACCTTGATGTCTTTACCGAGTGGCCTCAATATGTGGAAGACAATCCGCTCGACAAGGACACAAAAGTCCTGATGTACTGCACGGGCGGCATCCGCTGCGAGAAGGCGATATTCGCGATGCAGGAGCGTGGCTACAACAATGTCTGGCAGCTTGAAGGCGGGATTCTGAAGTACTTCGAAGAGTTCCCGGATGGCGGCGTCTTCGAGGGTGAGTGTTTTGTCTTCGATGACCGCATCGCGGTAACGCCAGACCTCAAACCCACCGAGCGCTGGGGGCGCTGCCCGCACTGCGGCGACCCGGCATCCATCCCGACCGAGTGCCCATACTGCTTCGAACACGCTGTCATCTGTGATAGCTGTCAAACGCTGATTACAGCTGGCGAAACGCACCGCAGAGCCTGCAGCCGTAACTGCGCCACCCATGTCAAGCGGGGAACAACGCCGCGGCGGAGACGCACTGTGGCTAAGCCAGCCGCAGAGTCAACACCAGCCTAAACCTACTCGTTAAAGCTGATGGTCATGGTTAGTGTGGATTGCCACACCACCATGCTGCTGGGTCGCTCGTAGCATTTTCACCTCATTGACCAGCTCACGAATCATCTTGTCCTGATACGTGAGGTGCTCCATGATGACCCGAATCTCCGCCTCAGCCTTGATGTTGGTCTCGTAGTCACTGTTGGCCTGTCGCCGATCCTTCTCCGCCTGCCGGTTCTGACTCATCATCACAATAGGGCCCGCATACGCCGACTGAAAACTCAGGGCAAGGTTTAGCAGGATAAACGGATATGGGTCCCACGCTTTGTCCGAATGCTTCATCACCAACACCACATTGACCCCTATCCAAATGACGAGGAGGACGCTCTGAATCGCAATGAATGCCCACGAACCAACCGTTGCCGCGACCATATCCGCCAGAATCTGTGCGGGCGTACGGTTTTTCTCAAACTCGGCATCCACATTCTTGATGGATGGATGCGTATGCTCAAACTGCGTAACCGAACCAGTTCTGAGGTAAATGTCATCCATGTCATCACCCTACCACTCAACCGGATTTTGCATGGTAGGCCATTCAGCCGAATCGAGTACAGGTGGTCTTATACTGCAAGGCCGCCACTACAATCGTTGCATTGCATAATTGAAGTGACGACCGATAACGACAGAATAAGGGGTTTATGGAAGCCTGGCTGGATCGAAGCACTTACCGGGACCAACATCGGGCGGTAAACAAGTACCGCTACAGTCAGACCACTCAATCATCCAAGGAGCAACATTGTCACCCTTTCGGGTAAGTAGTTCCTGCCAAGTGATTGACTTCGCATGGCCATCAGCGTAAACCATATTTGCTCGCTGTTGGTGCCGTAAGGCTCCCTCTTTGGTGTAACCATTTGGCCAGCGATTGGAGTCACAGTTAATGTTTAGGTCGAGCTCCTCAAGGAGACCTCCCCAGTTGTTTGTCCCAGCACGAACCTGCGTATCGCCACTGTCAAAAATGACAAATGTCGATGCAACTTCATCAAGCTCAGCAAGCACACGCGGAGCTGTTCCCTCATCGCGCGTCAATCCTGAATAGTTATAGGCATAGTTACCATCATTGCCCCAGTTTACTCCTGTCAGGTTCTGGGTCCGATCTGGGCTATCCGGACAATCAAAGACTCCGACATTTTTGACGTAAGGACCATAAAACCAAGGCCACTCCGCCCAGCCATCAACATCATTATGTGCACCAAAACCGTTTACCGCAGGAGACACATTGTTTGCGCCCTTATGAAAGGTCTCATCATAATCCTGCAAATACATGTTAAGCGCAGTACCAATTTGCTTACAGTTTGACAAACAGGCAATACTTCTGGCCTTTGCTCGTGCCTGCGCAAAGACTGGAAATAGAATCGCTGCCAAAATGGCGATGATTGCAATAACAACCAAGAGTTCAATTAGTGTGAACGCACGTTTTTGCATAATTAATCCTCCAAACGGACGGTATGTTATGCAAATGTGACATCGTTCGCGTGAAGATACCGTTAACAATGGGTCCACCTCACATTCCTTCAAAAGAGTTAATTCAGGGTGTAAGGAAGTAGATGGATTCTCTGTTTCCAAAGTTGATTACGACAAAAATATCGTCCAACCTAATCCAAAAGCACTATCTTGTCCCCAGAG
>JBEDDQ010000393.1:0-3672 GCA_041176185.1 Armatimonadota bacterium
TGTTGGCATCGGTAAACCCGCTGCTCTTTCTTCCAGAAACGCAATCAGAGAATCAGCATTCCCATAGTGCTGACTATGATCTTCCATCAAAAATCGAACACCTGAGCTGGACATCAGAAGCAGTAGCCGGGACAGTTCGTTTTGATACACCTTAGCGGCATCCAGCGGAAGATTGTTCATCCATGTCAGAATTCCACCGGTGTAGCTGAGAGCGATTTCGACACCAGGAGAATATATCCCGGCAATTCGCGTCCCAAATTTGAACAGATACTCCAGCCAGAAGACCTCTGCCCAATCGATGTGAGGAAAGCTACGTGCCCGCCACCCCTTGTAACCACCAAATGGCAAGGCAAAGCGAATTGGCTCCGATTGACGTACTGCACTTGTCACTTTTTTTCGAATATCGGCCTCCGTTTCGTTGTCAACGGATGTCCGCCTCCAAGGCTTAGCCAAGACAGTTCGCATGAGTTCGTCAATGTCGTGTGATTGGCAGGTTGTTCCGGAAACGAGTTCCGTTGGCATGAAACTGAGTAACCGACTCTGAAGTAGACTCTGTTGACTTGAAGTCAGTTCTATGTCCATTTTCATTCCGATTTCCGTAGAAAGCCTTCAATGGGGCTTTCCTGCCAGTACGTCAAACCAGAACCGTGGTTCTTCATATAAGCATCACCTATAGCTTCGTTAGAAGACCATTTTGGAAGCTGATTAATGCGATCGGCGATCGTGTTCAGCAATGTAAGGATATTCGGCCATTGATGACTGAATTCCGGATCAAGCTTACATAAATGCTGTGGGAGTGCATTGAAGTAGTAATTGGGTGAATCGTTTCTAAAGCGAATTTGGTATCCGGCTGGATTCACCAGGCGGTACATCAACTTTCGTCCGCCAAATCGCAGGTACCGAACGAGTAATGCCCGGGCTGTACGCCTTCGGTCCACCGAAAATGGCAGCCCCAGCGCGACTGGTAGTTCTGCCAATGCTAGTGACCACTCTTCGCTATCATTGCCGAGTAGTTGCATACCAAGGTGAATCGATCCTTGATGAGCCAGAAGGCTTATGATGTCATCTTCAGGCGATGTGAGATGTTCAGCAGATGTAAAGTCATAATCAACGATTCTGACGGCATCATGATCACTTTGACGCAGCCAGTTTGCCATCAACCTCACCCGGTCTTTGGTTTCATGGTGCCCACGTCTTACCAATTCTGGAATCTCGACCATGATGTTCTTTGGCGTCGCATCCCGAAATGGAACGACAGCATCATTGGACCACTTGGTCTCGAGCTCAGCTAACTCACTCAGGGTCCCAGTACTGAGTTGTGGTAGCTCGAGTGCATTACAGATTGCAACCAGAAGATCGTTGATATGGGTTGTCCATGGATAGGGAGTCATTGATGAGTACAATGGCCAGCTCAACAGCGACGTTTGAATTTGACACAAGTTGTCAAGACTCCGCTGCAGTAGGCGAACTCCAACATCGTTCGATCTGGATGCGAGTGCGGGTTCGGCTTGACCTACCTCTTTCAATAGTCGGAACAAGTCAAATAGGCGGATACCTTCGATATATTCTGTCGCAACAACTTGGCCAGTTCTAACAGCAAATGTTGGACCAACCGTTCCGGCAGTCTGCTTTGCTATCCATTGCAACGCCGAACTCTCAACGTTGGCATGCCACTCTGATTGACATGTCTTGACATAATTTGCACCAATAATCCGGTCTGGTAGATCCCGACTTCGCTCTTCTTTACAGATATTTGCCTTAAAGTACGCAGCCACATCGCCAGTGACCAATGATTTTTTAATGCGCTCCAAGTCATCTGTCGTGTCGATATCCCGCATGGAGTCTGTTGCGACGACCTCGACCAATGCATCTAATGGTCCGCAGCTACGAAGCACCTCCCATTGCGACCTATAGCCCTGACTCTCACCGGCAATGAGAGCAGACCATCGATTACGTGGCCAAAAAACTGCGGGCAACATCGTCAAGCCACCCGTATTACGCTTAGGGCCGATTTCCTGCAGTGTGTTAGTATCGGAACACTTCACCAATCCAATTGCATCGAAAGCTCCGTGCTCTTCTTCCATTCCAATGAGAGTCACTGTATTTCGCGGCTGTCTCAGCGCGCTGGTCAAGGATTGGAGTTGGTAGACGGTATCGGCAAACAATACCCAGATGCCGGCGACTGATTCATCTGGATATAGAGCACTTACAGCCGCTTTCAGACTTGTCAGTGATGATCCATTAGAAAAATCAGGATTAAAAATGGTGGTCGCCCCGGGCGAAACAGTTCCCACGACAGAGCGGACCTCTTGTGACTGATAGCCGGTGACAACAACGATGTCTTGTTCATAACCCACTTGGACGATCTGACGAAGCAATCGACTAAGAGTACCTTCGCCAAACTGTAGTGGTACCAGACATTTATGTGCATCGGATTCGAACCTCTTGCCCAGTCCAGCAGCTAACACGACAATCTTGATTGACATACACACTTCCGTTCTAACGCAGGCTGTATCAGCCTGATTAAGCAATTCGGCAAGATTTATGCCAGAGGTCAACGCAGCACACAGATTTGAACAGTGAATGGAAAGGCGGATCAGGATTTAAATTTGCAGGTTGACCGCCAACCATGGCATTGTGTCAACATATGTCTGGTTTACAACAAAACGGAGGCGTTCCGAGGCGCCATGCACCCGGTTGGGTACAACAGGAAGCCGCGCGTACAGAGCGCTACCAAAGTGGTACGACGATTCGTGTTAATGACACAGCGGATGTCTTTGAAACCCTTGTTCCGACCAAAAACCAGCAGGCTCTGATGGGCTACTACATTGCGGTATTCAGTCTGGTGCCAGTCTTTGGGCTGGGTCTTGGCCCAATCGCGATTTGGCGTGGAATTCGCGGATGGAATGCCATTAAAGCCCAACCAGAGCTTCCCGGAAAAGCGCACGCCATTGTGGCAATGACCCTTGGGAGCATCACCACAGCGGCTCATTGGGGAGCCCTGATATTCATCATGTACAACCTGAGATTCTCAGGTCGCTAAGGCATCACACGGCCGGTACCACCGCATCGTGTGCAGTCATCCGGGCGGTCAAGCATTCCATCCCCACCACAGATGTCACACGATACCTTGAAGCGATCTGTATTCAGCTGCGTCGTTACCCATGCTCCAACGCTTAGCAAAATAACAGCAGCAACCACTACAAGACGCAATCTCGTCTTTTGATTGGTATAGCGAGGTTTGCGAAAAACCGTCATTAGGCGCATCCCTCGGATAATCTCTGTCTTGCGCAACGGGATCGACAAGATTCAACACTATCAATCGCCGTGGTCAACGGATGATGCCTCGATTTCGCATCCATTCCGCGCAACGCTCAGGCCAGCTCGTGACCTGCTTTGTCCTATCAGGCCGCAAGCCGTAGCCATGGCCGCCATTTGGGTACAAATGGACCTCCACTGGTACCTTTTGACTCTGCAGCGCGCCTGCGAGCACCAGCGTGCTCTGCGGCGTGACCGGGTCATCTGCTGTGTGAGCAAAGAACATCGGAGGGCATTCCTTTGTCGCCTTGACTTCGGCATTCAACTGATTGTTTTTGTCAACCAAGTAGGCCGGATACACCAAGACGCCGAAGTCAGCATTACAAGGTGCTGCATCCACATCGTCTTGCGGAG
>JBEDDQ010000394.1:0-3306 GCA_041176185.1 Armatimonadota bacterium
TTGTTGGCCTTACGTACTCCGAGAGAGCCACCGACAGAGAGAGCAAACAAAGCTGGGAAGAAGAGTGCCCACCCGATTAGCGGGAGTAAGCCTGCTCCAATCATCATCGCAGCGGCCTTCGCAGCTGTCGCCATTCGGTTGCCGGAGACATCGGACGAGAGCCTGTCTGTAAGCTCATCCATGATAGCCGCTGACCCCAGGATTCCATGGACGCATGCCCACGCAGCGATCGCGATACCTAGGATTTTTACGACTGCCGGCTGGGCATTGCTCATTGCCAAGCCACCACCAACGGCGATGATGGTGATTATGGCGCCGATGATTCCCGTCTTCAGTGGAGTGGCCATGATGATGGAACGGACCAATGCGGTACGTGCTGGGAAAAGATATCTGGCAAGGATTATCGTCGACCAAAGAACGAGCGCGACAGCGAATCCCAATAATAGAGCAAAGTTCACATCACCCTGTGTCATACGATTTTCGTCCTTTCGACCTACATCTCACTGTACTACGTAAAAACGGGATTAAACAATCGTTGCGTTCATTCGTTATCACTACAGAGTTGCGACTTGTATAATTACCGGCATGGCACTCTCCAGTAACCCGCATCAGCTCCTCGCATCCGCTCCAACCTGCCGCATCCTGGTTGTCGGTGACCTTATGGTGGATGAGCATATCTGGGGAACGACAAGCCGGGTTTCGCCCGAGGCGCCAGTGCTGGTTGTTGATGTTCAGAACGAGACGATGGCGCCTGGAGGTGCCGCGAATGTTGCCCAGCAGCTCCTTGCATTGGGTGTCAATGTCTTTGTCGCAGGAATCGTAGGTCGCGATAGCGCGGGCGATGACCTGCTTTCGCACCTTGATCGCTCTGGCGCGGATGTCTCAGCCGTGTACAAGACCGGGGACAGACCGACAACCCGGAAAACACGGGTAATCGCAGGGAGTCAACAGATTGTTCGCGTTGACCGTGAAGTACGGACTCCGCTTGCAAGCGAACAGGTTGATGCCTTCTGTGCATCCGTGGAAGCCGTCTACGAACAAGTCGATGCAGTCCTGTTCTCTGACTATGAGAAGGGCGTGTTCACGGAGCCCATTGCCCGTCGCCTGCTTGAACGGGCGAAGGATAAGGGGCTGATTGTCACTGCCAATCCTAAGCCACGCTCTGTTAGCTGGTTTGCCGGCGGTGATTTAGTGCAGCTGAACCGCTCCGAAGCGGATGCCGCGAGCCGTTCACACCGGTTTGCATCCCTTGATGAACAGGACTTTCACGCGGCCGGAGCTGAGCTGCGTGGGATGCTTGGTGTGATTAATCTCCTCGTAACACGTGGTCCAAAGGGATTGACTGTCTTTCATGCGGATGGGAGCACAACAGATGTCCCGGCGCACCCGGTCGAGGTTTACGATGTGGCCGGTGCGGGGGATTCTACACTAGCGGTTGCGACGATTGGTCTCGCGGCTGGTGGTGATGTAGCTACATCGGTATTGCTTGGAAACGCAGCAGGTGGAGCTGTCGTACGTAAGAGCGGAGTAGTCTCTGCAAGTGTTGCTGAAATAGAAATATTACTTTAACCCTTAAGAACGCCTTCGCGATATCCAACAATCGACCTCAGGAGCAGTTATGAATATTTGTGTCATTGGTACTGGATACGTGGGATTGGTTACTGGAGTCGTGTTCGCCGACCTCGGAAACGATGTTGTCTGCGTCGACAAAGACGATGCCAAAGTTGCCCGCCTGCGTGCCGGCGACATGCCGATTTATGAACCTGGTCTAGAAGAGCTGGTGCTGCGTAATGTTGATGAAGGCCGCTTAGCGTTCACAACGGACATCGATACCGCAGTCCGCCGCTCCGATGTAGTTTACATCTGTGTAGGAACCCCGCCAAAAGAAGATGGTTCCACCGACATGTCGCAGGTCGAAGGCGCTGCCCGGGCGATTGCTGCATCGATGGACCGCTACAAAGTCATCGTGAATAAGTCTACTGTGCCAGTCGGTACCGGAAGCTTTGTCCGCGAGGTGATTGAACAGAACCGTCGCCGAAATGTCGACTTTGATGTTGTCTCCAATCCAGAGTTCCTTCGTGAGGGTAGTGCTATTCAGGATGCATTCAATCCAGACCGCATCGTTGTTGGAGCACCTAATCAGAATGTAGCGATGAAGATCATCGAGCTCTATGCTCCACTTGAGCGTCCGATGATTATCACCGATGTCGCATCTGCCGAGATTATCAAATATGCATCCAATGCCTTCCTTGCGATGAAGATTTCGTTTGCTAACTCAATCGCGAACCTCTGCGATGCTGCTGGTGCAGATGTCGTACAGGTAATGAAGGGTGTTGGGCAGGACAAGCGTATTGGAGCCGCGTTCCTGAATGCGGGCATTGGCTATGGCGGAAGCTGCTTCCCTAAAGACACCACAAGCCTTTTGCACACCGCCAATACCGCTGGTGTTCCATTCCCGCTCCTTGAGGCTACTGTGGCCACGAATGAGCTTCAACCAAAGCGTTTTGTCGAGTCCATCGTGACTTGCATGGGCGGAGTTGAAGGACGCAAAATTGCTGTTCTGGGCCTCGCGTTTAAGGCAAACACGGATGACATGCGAGATGCAAAGTCTATCGATGTAATCCTTGGCCTACAGGCCGAGGGAGCTACTGTGTCCGCTTTTGATCCGATCGCAGCTGAAAACTGTAAGCGTTACCTCCCAGATTTGCATTATGCCCGCTCGGCATTCGAAGCGGTTGAAGGAGCGGATGCCGTTGTTGTTGTTACCGAGTGGAATGAGTTCAAGCAGATTAATCTTGACAAACTTAAGGCTACGATGAATGGTGACTGGCTGTTTGATGGTCGTAACCTCTACGATCCTGAGAAGGTCAAGCGAATCGGCTTCCAATATGTGGGAGTTGGACGTGGCTATAAATGTCCAAATCAGGAAAAGGCTGACAAGCAAAGCGCCGCATAGTCGCTAAGGTGGTCACCTATAAGGGCTACACCTCCCGGGTCACGCGTGACTTGGGAGGTGTTTCTATTTTTCGGGCATACGTTTCCAAAAGGGTATCGATCGCGGGGACGGGACGTTAACAAAGCGAATCGAGTTCCAATATGTGGGAGTTGGACGTGGTTATGAGCCCTGAAATTACGAATGCGCGCGGTCAGACCACTAGGACCGAGAATGCCGACATCGCAAACTGATGAGCCTCTTGTAATTCCAAGTCGTAGTGGGCATTCCCCAAAACGCCTGTGTCAGAAATACTAATCCGTTTCCCGGCACCCAAATGTGTATGACGTGCTGGCCACCGCTCTGTTCGTAAC
>JBEDDQ010000395.1:0-7144 GCA_041176185.1 Armatimonadota bacterium
GACTTGCACGCGTGAGCCTTTTTGCCGCGCGGCGCGCGGCGTGCGCCAGAACCCACCGAAA
Source organism: Armatimonadota bacterium (assembly GCA_041176185.1). Classification (GTDB taxonomy): domain Bacteria; phylum Armatimonadota; class Armatimonadia; order Armatimonadales; family Armatimonadaceae; genus CAIRTT01. Next base: position 62 of record JBEDDQ010000395.1, read on the forward strand.
GAACCAGAAGCTTCATCTCTTCGGGTCGTTTTGTGTTTTGTTGCAAACAACAGCACTCACTAATGAATCATTGACGCCTGACTTGCACGCGTGAGCCTTTTTGCCGCGCGGCGCGCGGCGTGCGCCAGAACCCACCGAAAGAACCAGAAGCTTCATCTCTTCGGGTCGTTTTGTGTTTTGTTGGCTCATCAGAAACTTAGCTGGCTTTGAAGAAGTCATCGTCCATGGCTAACTAAGCCTCACCCCTCTGAAATCAACTTTCCCGTCCGATTCCATCAGCCGTACAATCCTAACGTCATGGGAAAAATCAACACATCCGTTATTGGGTACGGCTTTGCCGGCAAGTCGTTTCACAGCTACCTTGTCACTCTGGTTCCAGAGCTTGAGCTTCACTCAATCGCAAGCCGGGATGCTGCGACGCGCGAACGGATCGTAGCCGAGCGCGGCTGCAAGGCTGTCGAAACCATCCAAGATGTCTGCTCTGACCCCGATGTCGACCTTGTAATCCTCGCCACGCCAACTGCCGTGCACGCAGACCAGGCCATCGCAGCACTCAATGCAGGTAAACACGTCGTCGTCGACAAGCCTCTAACGCTCACCATGGCCGAAACAGACCGGATGATTGCTGCAGCAAAGGCGAATGATCGCATCCTGTCCGTATTCCAAAACCGCCGCTTTGATGGCGACTACCTCACCTGCCGTAGCGTCATCGAGAATGGGTCCATTGGCGATGTCCGCTGGCTCGAAATGGCCTGGCAGGGCTTTGGTCCAGTCAATGGCTGGCGCGCCGATGCATCCCAAGGCGGTGGACGCTACTGGGACCTCGGAGCTCACCTCGTAGACCAAGCGCTGCAATTCTTCCCGGAACCTGTCGCCAGCGTCTACGCACGTCGCAGCTATGACTATGCCGACAGTGATACAGACTCCGAAGCCACCATCATCATCACGTTCGAAAGCGGACGCACCGCAGTCTGTGACCTCTCAGGCAACACCGCTTACTCCAAGCCACGCTTCTGTCTGCACGGCTCCACCGGCACCTTCGTAAAGTACGGCGTTGATCCGCAGGAGCTCGCGATGATTGCCGGGTCCATCGATGGCGGCATCGAACAGCCAGAGTCCTACGGCAAAATCTTCACAGGCTCAAGTATCACCCCGGTCAAGACACAGCCCGGCCGCTGGAGAAACTACTACGAGAACATCGCCGCCGCCATTCATGGAACCGCACCACTTGCGGTGAGCATGGACAGTGTCCGCAAATCCATGCAGGTACTGACCGCTGGAATCGAAAGCGCAGAGACCGGCAATGTTGTCCATTTCTGATACCGTTGAGCGACAGAAGTCGATCTGGGAGCTGCTTGGCGGCACGGATGGCGGTGCCGCGGATGCCTTCGCCGAGCTCGTTGACCGCTTCTACGATGGCATCGAGACCGATCCGATTATCCGCCCGATGTATCCGGATGATGACATGCCCGGTGCCCGCGAGCGCTTGGCACTCTTCCTCATTCAATACTTTGGCGGCCCCGGAATCTATTCTGAGCAACGTGGCCACCCAAGGCTGCGGATGAGACATTTTCACTACAATATTGACACCAAGGCAGCGGATGCATGGCTGAGTCATATGGATAAAGCGCTTGAATCCACGCCCGCGTTTGCTCCGTATATCGATGCTATGAAAGCCTATTTTCATCACACAGCGTATTTTCTACGCAATACGGAGGATGTATGAAAGCAAAGCTCTTTCTGGCACTGATTCCCCTGAGTGTGAGTATGGTGATTGCTGTCACGCCTGATGCGACATCCGATGCAAAATCGCTAGTCAAAAGCCTCGACAACATGCTTCAGCGGCGCTTCAAGACCAGCGATGATGGCCGATTTGGCATTTCCCGGATGCCAGTTCTGTCCGGGCACGAAAACATCCTCGTTAGCACGGGTCGCCCCACCGATGATGAAGACACCCTGGCATTTGTAAAGCGCGTTCAGGCATCGGGTAAGCCGCTGATCGTGGGCTTTGCACACATCAATCACCGACAAGCTGATACATCTACTAAGGTAGAGAAGCCAGGGAAAGTAGAAGCAATCATTGGATACCGGGATGGCAAGTACACCAACCTCCGGGCCATCCGCGGCGATGATGGTCACTCCTTGCTCAAACCGTTCACCAAGCCGATAAATGATCGTTTAAAGGACATCGAGGCCGGAACCAGCTTTGAGATTCCATCGAAGACCGCTTATGTCGCAATCCGCCCGGTGGTCACCGACCGCTCCTGCGTGCAGTGCCACGCCGGAGTGAAGGAAGACCAATCTATGGGCGCGCTGGTTTACATCGTGCCCTTCGAAGCGGTCAAGCCAACGCAAGCCCCGCGCAAGAATTAAGCCCCGTTAGACACGCTCGTAGCGGGTGTTGCGGCGCGCCGGTGTGTAGCCGGCATCCGTGATCAGGCGCTCCATTTCGGAAATCGGCACCGCAAACGTACATCCAGCGGCTGACACGACGTTCTCTTCCATCATCGTCTGGCCGAAGTCATCCACGCCGTAGCCAAGCGAAATCTGGCCGATTTTTGGCCCTTGGGTGACCCAGCTGGCCTGCATATGCGGGAAGTTATCGAGGGCGATACGGCTGATAGCAATCGTCCGGAGGTAGTCAAAGCCACTTGCGCGCAGGCCGCCAAGCTCTGTGCCATCCGGTTGGTAGTTCCACGCGGCGAATGCCCGGAAGTGCGCAGGGCTGTTATTCAGCGAAATGTCCTGGAGGTCCCGCAGACGCACAAGGTGCTCGACGCGGTCTTCAAAGGTATCGATGCTGCCATACATCATCGTTGCCGTGGAATACAAACCGACGGCATGGGCAGTTTCCATGCAGTTTAACCACTCATCGGCGGTGTCTTTGTAAGGGCTGATGAAGTTGCGAACCCGATCGGTCAGGATTTCAGCACCGCCACCCGGGATGCTCTGGAGACCGGCTTCTTTGAGGCGGGTCAGCGTCTCGTGCATGCTGAGCTTGCTGATTTTGGCGATGTAAATGAGCTCCGCGGGTGAGAAGCAGTGGCGGATGATGTGGGGAAATTCATCCCGCATCCATGAAAGTAATTCTTCGTACCACTCGAGCTTGAGCTTGGGGTTGAGTCCGCCCTGCATCAGCATTTCAACGCCACCGACGGCTGAAAGCTCAGTCAGTTTCTGATGGATTTCTTCCCGTGTGAGGACGTACGAATCCGGGGCATTCGAGCCAGGCGTGCGGTAGAAGTTACAGAATGAGCAACGTACCCAGCAGACATTTGTGTAGTTAATGTTTCGGCTAACGATGTAAGTGACATCGTGGCCGGGAACGAGACGCTGTCGCACGACATCCGCGAGCATCGCGAGGTCAGCGAGGTTTGGGTGGTGGAACAGCCTTAAAATTTCATCCGGGGAGATACGAATGTTGTCAAAAACCTTGTCGGCGATATCGCTGATATCACTCTCCGGTCCCCGCTTGGTGAGTGTTGTGGTCGGAAGTGCGGTCGCCGTCGTCATAGTCCTGTCCTTTTCCCCTCGAAACGTACTTTGTTATACCCTTTTTGCTCGCTCAACGGCCTCCGGGCGATGGCGATAGGAAGCACTCCGTCCTACAGCCGTCGCGATAGTACTTCTGGAAATCTTTCATCCACGTGGAACTATTTACTCACCAGTAAAGTTATTTAGGTTATGATAGCAACACAGGAGATATTTCCATGGTAACCCTACGTCCATCCCTCGAGCGCGGCATCGTTGATCGTGGCTGGCTCAAAGCGCATCACAGCTTTTCGTTCGCAAGCTACCAGGACCCAAAGCATGTCCACTTCGGCCCATTGTTGGTCATTAATGAAGACCACTTCGCCCCGGGGCGTGGCTTCGGGATGCATCCACACGAGGACATGGAGATCGTGACCTATGTTGTGGCTGGAGGGCTAAAGCACGAGGACTCAACGGGCGGCGGCGGGACGCTTTATCCGGGGGATGTCCAGCGGATGAGCGCCGGGACAGGCGTCCATCACTCCGAATTCAATGGCTCTGATTCACAGTGGCTGCACCTTCTACAGCTCTGGATCATCCCAAAGTCGAAGGGAATCACGCCGCGCTACGGGGAGGCCCACTTCACTGATGCGCAAAAGCACAACCGCCTGCAAGCGATTGCAAGCCGGGATGGCCGCGATGGCTCCCTCGAAATCCACCAGGATGCTGAAATCTACGCATCCATTTTGGATAACGCACAGCTCAGCCACCCGCTCGAAGCTGGGCGTATTGCCTACCTCCAGCTCATCAGCGGCAACCTGACCGTCAATGGTGCAACATTAACTAATGGGGATGCTGCAAAGCTGCGGGATGAAGCCAGCATCGACATTTCCGGCACTGGCCACTTCCTCTTATTTGACCTCCCAGCGCAAGGCTGAGACGGGTCCATTTAGTACTGCAAACCAGCCCGGTAACCCTACCGGGCTTTTTTGTGCCTTGAAAGGCTTGACACAACCGTCTGGACAGGAGAAAGTGACCCAATTATGAATGCGCTTTCCCTCTTTCTTCCCGCCGTAGCCCTTGCAGCGACGCTCACCCCAGCCGGACAGCAGCGTCCACAAGCCCCGACACGCGGTGCTGCCAGCGGTGCCCCTCTGGCCCTGTCCACCATCTCCCCGCGTCAAATCGGCCCGGCGGTCACAAGTGGCCGCGTCATTTCCATCGCCGTCCACCCAACCGACAAAACCACCTGGTATGTCGGTGCTGCCTGCGGCGGCGTCTGGAAGACAACCAATAACGGCACCACTTTCACGCCGATCTTTGACAATGAAGCGTCGTATTCCATCGGGACCATCACCATCGACCCAAAACGCCCGAACATCGTCTGGGTTGGCAGCGGTGAGAACAATGCCCAGCGCAGTGTTGGCTGGGGGGATGGCGTCTACAAGTCCGAGGATGGTGGCCGTTCCTGGAAGAACATGGGCCTCAAGTCCAGCGAACATATCGGGAAAATCGTCGTCGACCCACGCAACCCGGACACCGTCTGGGTTGCCGCTCAGGGTCCGCTTTGGAGTGCCGGCGGCGAGCGCGGGCTCTACCGCACCACGGATGGCGGCAAGACATGGAAGAACATGCTCGCCGTTTCGGAAAACACTGGTGTCTCCGACTTCCTCATCGATCCGCAGAATCCTGACATCATGTACGCCGCGAGCTGGCAGCGCCGACGCCACGTCTATACCTACATTGGAGGCGGCAGTGAGAGTGGTATTCACCGCTCCACGGATGGCGGCGCAACCTGGACAAAGCTCCGAGGCGGCCTCCCCGGCGGCGATATGGGGCGTATCGGGCTGGCGGCATCACCGGCAAATCCGGCGTACATCTATGCAACCGTCGAAGCACAGGCCGGCGCAAGCGGAACGTACCGGACCACCGATCAGGGAACGACGTGGGAGAAGCGCGGCGATTTTATCGCGCAGGGGATGTACTACGGCCAGATCATTTGCGACCCGGTGGATGCCGAGCGCATTTATATCCTGAGCGTCTCAAACCAGGTCAGCAACGATGGCGGCCGCACGACCACCGATATCGGCGAGCGTAACAAGCACGTAGATAACCATGCACTCTGGATTGATCCAAGTGACACGCGGCACATGCTGGCGGGCTGTGATGGCGGTATCTACGAATCCTTCGACCGTGGTTCCACCTGGGTATTCAAGTCAAACCTCCCGATTGCGCAGTTTTACCGGATCGCCGTCGATGACAGTAAACCCTTCTACTACGTCTACGGCGGGACACAGGACAACAACAGCATCGGTGGTCCAAGCCGCTCCAAGAGCTCCCGCGGCGTTGGGTCTGCAGAGTGGTTTGTAACTGCGGGCGGGGATGGCTTCCACCAGGCGGTTGAGCCGGGCAATCCGGATATTGTTTACTCTGAATCACAGGATGGCGGCCTTGTGCGCTTCGACCGCAAGACCGGGCACGCACGGGTATTGCACCGCTTCCGGCAAAGGGCGCGCCTCCACTGCGCTTCTACTGGGACTCCCCGCTGCTGATTAGCCCGCATAATCCAAAGCGGCTCTGGTACGGAGCGAACATTTTGTTCCGCTCGGATGACCGTGGCGACTCTTGGACGGCTGTGAGCGGCGACCTCACCAAACAGATCAACCGTAACAACCTCAAGGTCATGGGCCAGCCGCAAAAGCTCGATACCATCGCCCGCGGCCAGTCGACATCGTTCTATGGAAACATCATTTCCATTGATGAATCGCCAAAAAAGGAAGGCCTTGTCTATGCCGGCACGGATGATGGGCTTATTCACATCACCCCGGATGGCGGCAAGACTTGGCGCAAGCTGGACAAGGTCGCGGGTGTCCCGGAAGGCACATACGTTGGCCGGATATTAGCATCGAGGCATGCAGCAAACACCGTCTATGCCCTCTTTGACAACCACAAAAATGGCGACTACAAGCCTTATGTCATGAAGAGCACCGATCAGGGCGAGACATGGGAGCCGATCGCGGGAAACCTCCCGGACACGGCGCCAGCACTCTCCATCGTGCAGGACCATATCGATCCAAAGCTGCTCTTTGTTGGAACAGAGACGGGTCTCTACGTCACAACGGATGAAGGCAAGGCTTGGCACAAAGTCCGCGGCATCCCGACCATTGCCGTGCGCGACCTCAAGATTCAGACGCGTGAGAATGACCTCGTTGTAGGCACATTTGGCCGTGGTATTTGGATCCTGGATGACTACTCTGCAATCCGCGGTGAGTCTGCGTGGAAGGACACGGATGCGGCGATTCTCCCAGTCAAGGATGTCTATAACTGGATCTCTTTTGATGGCCGTACGGGTTCCGAAGGTGAGACGCTTTGGTATGCCGCAAACCCTCCAGGTGGCGCGAACTTCCTGGTCTGGGTCAAGGAAAATGGCTTCAAATCGCTGAAGCAAAAGCGTGAGGAAGCAGAGTCCGAAGCGCGTAAGAAGGGCGAGAACCCTCCATTTCCGACGGCTGAGCAGCTACGCGCCGAAGCGGATGAAGAAGGCGCATCGTTGATTGCAACGATCACGGACAGCAAGGGTGGGATTGTCAGGCGTCTCATTCAGCCGATGTC
>JBEDDQ010000396.1:0-5320 GCA_041176185.1 Armatimonadota bacterium
CATCACAAACGCCATCGATGCGTTAAAGCGTGTAACTGTGGATGCATCCTCGAATATTCCGGCCGATTTACTTGCCGTGGAGCTGAACGATGCAGCATTCCATCTGGCAAGTATCTCGGGACGCGACGTCATCGAAGCGATGCATCAGGAAATTTTCAGCCGATTCTGTATCGGCAAATAGTTACTAGGTCGAGAACGTCTCGCGTGCGCCATCCACCCGAATCGTTTGACCAGATACGTAGCGGCTCTCCTCAGACAGGAGAAATGCAACAACATCTGCAATATCATCCGGTTTGCCATACCGCGCGAGTGGAGCACTCTCATCGAGATCACTTTCATCCATAACCCTTGTGGCGGCAAACCTTGCCGTCCGTGTGGGGCCAGGGCTGACAGCGTTTACACGAATACCATTTGAACGAAGCTGCGTAGCAAGAGAGCGTGAGTATTGAACGACTCCTGCCTTGGCAACGGAGTAGATAACACCATTATCTACACCGAGGTGAGCAGCACTGGATGCAATGTTAACGATTGAGCCCCGGTTGTTCGGAATCATTCCGGGGACAAAGTACTTGCAGACCCAAATGAGTCCGAGCAGGTTACGATCCAGCATCGCACGGACATCTATCGCCGGAATGCCGATCGCATCATTTGGTACAGGCTTACCACCTGCTGCGGCGATATCTCCCCCAGCGGCATTAACCAGGCAGGTGACGGGGCCGACTTCTGATGTGATTGCATCCACCCATCCTGCGACGATGTTTTCATCGGCGACATTACCGGTGACTGCAAACACTGCGCCGCTCTTACGAACGCTGTCGCCGAGATTTGCATATTCACTAAACTCTGCCGGAGCTTCCCAGGAAATGTCATGGAGGATGACGCGTGCGCCGAGCCCAGCAATCCGCCGGGCCATTGCATTTCCGAGTCCTCTTCCAGACCCTGTTATCAGAACTGTTTCGTTGCTAAGGTCCATGACAGTTCCTTATGGGATGAGCGCGATTTTCAAGCGATCCTGAGGATTCGTGATGAGCCTCTCAAACTGAGCCATCCCGTCGCTGAGCGGAGTCGAATCCGTCCATGGCTCAAAGTTAGCTTTACCGCTAACGATGAGGTTGATTGCGGTGTTATAGTCCGCAGCCGTGTAGGTGTAGCTACATTGAAGACGAATTTCACGGCGAACCAGGTGAATGAAGTCGATTTCAGTCACACCCTCATCCATGCCGAGGAGGAGAATGGTTGCGCCTTTAGCGGCGACGCGGCAGGCTAATTGTCGTGCTGCAGAACGTCCCACACAGTCTGCAATGACGCTTGGGCCACGTCCATTCGTAGCATCCAGTATTTCTGCATCGATGTTTTCCGAGCGTGGATCGAAGACACGCGGAGCGCCAAGCTTCAGCATGACTGCAGCTCGCATCGGGTTAGGCTCAACAACACCGACTACATTCCAACCACGCGCAACGGCAACCGCAAGTGTTGCGGCTCCGAGCGTTCCACCACCAAGGATAAGAACATCCGGGAATGTCCCCGTATACGACGGAACAAGCCCTAACAAATGCACGCCATTTGCAAGCGGCTCAATCATTACTGCAGCTTTGTCGGAAACTGAATCCGGAATTGGGATTACGTTTCGGGCGGGTACGCAAACGAAATCCGCCATCGCGCCGTTGACGCGGTCAAGACCAATAAGGAACCAGTCATCGCAAACTGACTGCCGCCCTGCGAGACACATTTGACAGCGGCCACAAGAAACAAGTGGATTCACCGAGACCCGTGTACCAATGAGGTGGTTGTTTGCGGAATCTCCTGCACTTTCAACAACACCGACCGTCTCGTGTCCAAGGATGAGACCTGGTTGGCGACGCGCTTGTAACCCAAGGTAACCATGGATATCGGAACCACAGATTCCAGTCGCGAGTATCCGTACACGAACCTCATGTGGTTCTGGTGTCGGGTCTGGTGTCTCTTCCAATGTAAGCGTTCTTACCGCTGAATATCTGAGTACTTTCACTGTGCTGTCCAACCTCCATCTACTGTTAACGTCGTTCCTGTAATAAAAGACCCCGCATCTGAGCAAAGTAACAATGCGGGAGCCCCAATTTCTTCAAGATTCCCCCAGCGTCCAAGGGGAATGTTGCCAACAAAGCGTTGATATTGCTCAGGGTCATCCATGACCACTTTGTTCATTTCGGTGGCAAAGGGTCCTGGGCAAAGTGCATTCACCGTGACGCCACGGGTGGCCCATTCGACGGCCATCACCTTACTCATGTGGATAACGCCAGCTTTTGCAGCACCGTATGGCACGCGATGACCAAATGCGACCTGTCCAAAGATGGACCCGATATTCAGGATACGCCCCCACCCACGCTGCAACATCGGACGGGCAAAGGTCCTTGCAACGAGGAATGGAATCGTCAGATCTGTTTGCACTACGTAGTGCCAGTCATCCTCTGTAAGATTTTCAGCGGGTCCACGGCGGTTTACGCCAGCGTTGTTGACGAGGATGTCAATAGCATCGACGACGCGATGTACGTCATCGAAGAGCTTCGTAACGGATGCATCGTCGGAAAGTTCGCCTTTTACGACATGAACCGTCCCGCTACCACGCGCCAGCAAGTCGCCGTTAGCTCTTGCAAGCTGGACCTCATCCCTGGCAGTGATAACCACCGTAGCTCCAGCATCATAAAGGGCTGCCGCAATCGCGAGACCAAGGCCACGATTCCCCCCGGTAATCAGAGCGGTCTTTCCCTCCAGGGAAAACTTTTGCAACGTTGCATTCACAATCGTCATGTTACGACATCCAATAGGCTGGTTCGACACCACACGCCAGATTTACCAATCATGATTAGCTTTCGATTTCGGATGTACGATAGAGGCTATGACAGCCCCTGTTAATTCTGATCCGAGTATTGATGTTGTCCTCCTGAATCCAAGCTGTGTTCAGTTTTTCCACACAGACGGGTCTGCGCTCCGGGTGACGATTGATGACCCGGCGTGTGGCCCGGGACGCACAGTCCTTCGTTGCCAGGTGGCATGCGCTTTTCCGTGGCGTTTTACGGATCGCTGGATTGGCTTACGTGATGAGAAGGACAAAGACCTGGGAATGTTGGAGACAACGACAGGGATGTCACAGGAATCGTTGGCAACATTGAAGATGGAGCTGGACAGACGATACTTCATCCCGACAGTTACGACTGTCAATAAGGCGAAGAAGGAATATGAAACTGTAACTTGGGATGTACAGACGGACCGTGGGCAACGTACTTATCACGTTCATCAGCTACGTGAGAATGTTCATCAACTTGATGACGGCCGAATTGTGATCACGGATCGTCACGGCAGCCGGTTTGCATTTAGATCGCTTGCAGATGCCGATAAGGAATCTCGCGTCATTTTAGAAAGGGTACTGGGGTAGATCACACCATGAATTACTTCGTTTATTTCCGGGACAACGGTGAGAATGGCTGCTTCCTTTCAGGCTCTGTAGATGGATTTCACTATAAGGACCTAAGCTATACCGGCCCCCTCTTCAAACCGCAGGTGGGTCGCGAGAAGCTCGTGCGTGACCCATGCCCAGTCGAAGGCCCGGATGGCACTTTTCATCTGGTTTGGACGTGTGGTTGGTGGGAAAAGTCGATTGGATATGCATCCACAAAAGACTTCAGACGTTGGTCAAAACAACAGACGATTCCGGTGATGGAACACGAACCAACAGCGCGCAATGCTTGGGCCCCTGAGGTTATTTGGGACGCAGTGAAGTCAGAGTTCAGGATTTTCTGGAGCACAACGCTTCCAGGAACCTTTCCGGAAACACAATCGAGCGCCGATGGAGGCCTAAATCATCGTATTTACTGCTGTACGACCAAAGATTTTGTTGATTTCAGTCCAACCCGGTTGATGTTTGATCCAGGTTACAACTGTATCGATGCCACGATCAGTGCGTTTCGTGATGGTTATCTGATGGTCATCAAGGATGAAACCCGGGAACCCGCTGCAAAGTACCTGCGTGCCTATGTGGCCAAGTCACTCGACGGTCCTTGGGTGTGCATCACTAATCAGCCCTTCACGCCATCCTGGGTAGAGGGTCCTGCGCTGATAAACACCCGTGATGGGCTGCTGTGTATCTATGACAAGTACACCGAGGGAAAGTACGGTGCTCATTTGACGCGTGATGGCAAGCGTTGGAGGGATTGTTCAAGTGAAATCACAATCCCGGGCGGTGCACGTCATGGAACGGTGTTCACGCCATCAAAGAAAGCAAATGCCGCTATTCAAGCGGCATTTGCAAGTGGCAGATAGGTTTATTCTAGATAGCAATGCTCCGGATGGTCATTTCTATGTGACCACCGGGGGCATCCCACTTGATGCGATTTCCTACACGTTTTCCAGCAACTGCTTTTCCAATCGGTGATTGGTCTGAGACACGTCCAAGATCTGGATCCGCCTCAAAAGGACTCACGATCTCGACCACAAGCTCATCACCATCGTCATCCACAAGGACGACTTTGCTGCCAATATGAACAATCTCAGGATCAAGCGTGCTTGGCTCAATGATGACTGCTGCATCAAGAACTTCGCGTAGCTCTAATATGCGGCCTTCCACAAAAGCCTGTTCCTGCTTTGCCGCAATATAGTCGTTGTTTTCCGAAAGATCTCCATCCTCTTTTGCTTCCCTGATTCGCTCGGCGATACGGGGACGCTCACGATGGAGAAGATCATCGAGTTCTTCGGTCAATCTGGCATGTGCTGACTGTGATATCTCGACGACTTGCTGCTGTATTGTTGTCTCAGAATCCATATTCCAGACCTCTCTTCTTGACCGGGGTTGCACCACTCCTTACTGCAAGGCTGAACCATTTGTTCCCAAAATCCTACAACTTAGTGCGTGATATTATAGAGCCTGTTGGCCTCGTAGCTCAGCGGATTAGAGCATCGGTCTTCGGAACCGAGTGTCGGGGGTTCGAGTCCCTCCGAGGCCGCCTTTTCCACCCATTCTTTCACCTGTTGCAACATCGGATTTGAGTCGATAGGATGCTTGCAGATGCAACTACAAACATGGTTGCAAAAAACGAGCAAATGACCAGTACAGACCTTTTGTCAGCCTTTGGTGATGTAGTAAAGCAGCAGCGACTTGCTCAGGGTTTTAGCCAGGAAGCCTTTGCTAGACGGTGTGGTATCCACCGGACATACATGACGCACATTGAGCGCGGGATGAAAATGCCAAGTATTGATGTTGCTCAGCGGCTTGCTTGGGGGTTAGGTTTGGAAGTAAGTGAGCCCTTCGCCCAAGTTGAAGCCAAAGGTGCAACTGTGAAGGCTATTC
>JBEDDQ010000397.1:0-4918 GCA_041176185.1 Armatimonadota bacterium
CGGTGATTTTAATGTCACGTTTTGGTTTCAACCTGCGTAGCATTACTCAAGAACAGAGCAATACAGTTTCAAGCCTGTAAGGATAAAGAGATGAACGTTTTGACCGCTGGACAACGAAGTCTGTGTGCGATGATGGCGATAACGCTAACACTTAGTGGATCTCTGACAGCGTTGGCGCAAGCCACACCCCGCGGGCGAGGAGGAGACAATGGCCCGTCCCGTCAAGCTGAACCACAAACACGTGGTGGTGACCGCTCACCAGGGCGATCATCGGAACCACCTGCTCCACAACACCGCGACCGCGGCTCCGAACCTGCACAGCCACAGAGGTCTCCAGGCGGTGATTCCCGACCAGCGGATATCCCAACGCGCGGTGGTGATCGCTCTCCAGTGCGCACTCCTGAGCCACCATCAGGACCATCCCGTCCTGGTGGCGGTGATACCCGTCCAGGACGCGAGACAGGCCGTGATGACAGCCCAACTCCCGTAGTCCGTGGAGATCGATCTCCTGACCGGACGACGGGTCCAGCTTCACCACCTCAACGGGATAACGGTTCACGATCAGATTCTGGTGGTAGGAGTGACAGACCTGCACAAACAGAGCAGCGTGATGGTCGAGCTCCTCGTGGAAATCAACCGCCCGCTGGCTCAAGAGAAACCGGCCGTCCACCAGGATCGGACCGTAACCAACCACCACAGTCGTTTGGTTCACAAACCAGCCGCGACCTTGACCGTGGACGCTCTCCCCTCCCAACGAGCCGTGTCGACCGCGACGAACGCGGAGGTTCTCCACGCTTCACGATTGCCGATCGACCAGGAACATCCCGGACACCGGACCGCTGGGTTGACCCACAGTTTCGTGAGCGACGCTGGCAGGAAACAACAGATGCCAGACGTTTTACATGGGGGCGGGATGGAGGCCGCTTTGGCAATGGCATTGTGCTTCGCCCGGCGATGATAGTTGCGGACCCTTATTTCTTTCCATGGTTCCAAGACCGTTGCGTCTTCTACCCTCACTACTACTCTGGACCGATTGTGAGCGTAAACATCGCCTACAACCCTTGGTACGTTTATGCGGGCTGTGTACCAACGTACATCTATCGACAACATGTCATCGTGCAGCGGCCACGCGTGGTCTACGTCGATACACCGGTCTATGTGGATGGCTATTACCGTCCCGTCACAGTGATTGACAATGGCGGAGACTATTATCTTTCTCCAAGGGCTAATGGACGCTGGTGGAGGGACGATTACAACCTTTCAAAGGCAATCTATAACATTCAGGATGCCTTTTTGACAGAAGACATAGGGTTGCTCGCCAGTGCAACCCTGCCGGACATCGATGTTTCGATCTTTACCCGTGGCCGCTATGAGTACTCCCTACGGCCAGCAGACTATCTGGACATGACTCGGGACTTTATGCGCACAACGCGTACGACAGACTTTGAGATTCTAAATGTTCAGAATAAGAACGCAGGAGTGGTCAATGTTCGAATCAGACACGTCTATCGGAACCCTCAAGGTGATATCAACACGACATACCTCACGATTGTGATGGAGCGTCTACGAGGTGACTGGACGATAACACAGGTTGACACGGCACCTGAGCGCAACTAGCTGATACGGTAGGCTACAACGGGTCAAGGAAAATCATCCCTGACCCGTTTTTATGTGGCGGCAAATCTAACCTTCGCCAAAGCCTGACCTATTTTTTGCAATACCTTTGAAGTCACTTCCTGCAGGACCGGCCGATTACAGTGAATGAGGTGCAGCAAATAACCGGAGTTCCTATTTACGTGCCAGATTCAGCTCATTCCGCATCACTCTACCGATGAACCCGCCCGCTAGACTTGGTAATGCAATGAGTAATGACTCCCAAATTGGCGATTCGTGACCTGCCGGAAGACCCAAGTTACGTAGTGTGATGTGTGCACCAGGGACACCGATTGCGACCAATAGGGATGAAACCACCCACCATCTGGGAAAACTCAAGCTGGAAACCATCGCCCCAAACGCTACCAACATCAGGATTGTCGTATGCTGACTGTCCTTGATGTTATAGTCCCAGATTCCGGTAGCGGTGGCCGTGATAAGGGCCAGCAACAATGCAGGACCAAGCTTTTTAGGAAACTGTTCACGGGACACAAAGACATACTACGTCACCATGAGACAGATGGTTCCAGATCAAAACATCAGGAACGTAATGCCGGCTTGGATGCAAGAAATTCATCCGTTTGGGCAACATCAGGAATTGATGACTGTGCCCCAAATTTCAGCGTTGAACACGCTGCTGCAGCGGATGCATACGCTATGGCAGTCGCAAGCGAATCACCCGAAACATAGCGAGCAGCGAATGCTCCGCAAAATGTATCGCCTGCAGCCGTCGTGTCGACGGGATTAACATGGAAGGCCGGCTGAAAAAGCATTTCATCTCCATGTGAGCAAACAACCCCTTCTGCGCCAAGGGTAACGATGACACAAGGGTAGCCTTGATCGCGAAGGAGCGAGATCGCACTTTCCGCTGTTGCCCGATTGGTGACTTCGGCATTCGTCATCATTCCAGCTTCGTGCTCATTTACGATGAGAATGTCGACTGACGCCCGGCGCGACTCAGGAATTTCAACCACAGGCGCATTATTCAGGATGACCGGGATACACGCATCGACTGCTAAATCAATTGTTCCGTAGATGGTCTCCGGGCTTACCTCACCTTGAACGAGGAAGACTCCAGCATTGCTTACAAAAGTCGGTGGCATTACGGATAAGTTGGCGCCGGATGCCACTGCGATGAGATTTTCCCCGCGTCTATCGACAAGGATAACAGCAGTACCTGTTGGGTGATGTGCATCACGAAGAATGTGTGAACAATCTATTCCATCGGCTTCATATAGGTGGAAGAGCTCATTTCCATAGGCATCCATGCCAAGCGCGGCATGTAGCACGACGCTGCCACCGGCACGCCTCGCGGCAACGGCTTGATTTGCTCCTTTACCGCCGGAAACGTGATGAAAACTTCCACCCAGAACCGTATGCCCGGGAGCGGGCAGCTCTGCGACCTGCATCACCAAGTCCATGTTACAGCTGCCAACCACGTGGATTTCACGCATCACTTAGCCAGCCAATGTCCAACATCGGATTGTCTTCTGGTCACGGATAAACATTTGATTACCCGCGAAACATGGCATCGACCACAAACTGCCTGGTTCGGAAATCGTGTACGTATGTAATGGAGACCAAGCCTTTGTAGATGCATCAGCAATTGTGACTTCACCCGAATCAGAAACAATCACAAGATGTTTTCCAACGACCGTAACATTGATGATTTGCTTCGCGATTCGTGGGCTTGTCCAAAGGGTTGCGCCGGAAGAAATGGCGACACAGACAGCACGTCGAGACCGCATATCGAAGCCAACCAGCGCATCATTAATGATGACCGGATTGGTCATATAGGTACTCATCTCAGCGTTTTTCCAGACGGACTTGAGTTCGTACTTTCCATTTGTAAGCAACACATCCACGGCTTCCGTTGGACGGGCTTCCCCGGAGATGATCAGCCGGTTCCCCACAGGAATTGCATTGCAGATTGTTTGCTCATACATCGCAGTGTAGGGAGATTCCCAGAGGATCTGCCTGGATGTCCGATCTATACCCGCGAGTCGCTTACCAGAAAACGACATCAACAGCTGCTTGCCATGCATCTCCGTAAAGACGGGGCTGGTATAGGAACCCTTTTCTTTGAGAACTGACCACTGCAGGACGCCATCCGATGCACGGAATGCGGCAACAGACCCGGCTTTTGCCCCACCCACATTGAAAATGACGTTGTCGCCATCGGCGAGTGCACTCGATGAAACTCCACAAATTGGAAAGTTCGCATCTCCTCCACCGGGCATACGCTCAGCTCCACCGTACTCCTTCGCACAGTCGTGGCGCCACTTCAGCTTTCCAGTGCGGGCATCAACTGCCGTCATCATCCCGCCAAGGCCTAGGGAAAACACCGTGCCGTTATGAAACAAAGGCGTCGCATTGGGCCCTTTCCCAGCGGTCGGGTCGGGGGCTACAAACGTCGATGGATACTTGTACTCCCACAGGAGCTTGCCACTCACTTGATCTAGAGCAAAGATACGCTCCAAACCAGCAGGCTGCACGGCCGTACGATCCATGCAATAGACACGTCCATCGGCAACGATTGGCGATGCGTAACCGATACCAACAGGAGTAGTCCAGCTAGCCTTTGGAAGTTTGGCCGGCCAAAGAAGAGTCTGCTGGGTGGTGCCATTTCTTGATGGTCCCCGCCATTGTGGCCAATCCTGTCCGTTGACGACATTACGCATTTTCAGATGCTCCCAAAGTGTTCGAATATTACAGTGTACAGGTATCTTGATTGCTTGCGTTAGCTCCCATATCGCATGTCGCAATGACCCTCGCTCTGGCTATTCGGTAACATAACGTCATGCGAATCATCACTGCCAATCTGAACGGAATACGCTCAGCTCATAAGAAAGGCTTTTTTGAGTGGATGGCAACGACAAATGCCGATGTCGTCTGTGTTCAGGAGCTTAAGGCCCAGGAATCAGACCTAACAGATGAAATGCGGGCACCAGCCGGCTATACGGGACATTTTTCGTATGCAGTGGAAAAGGGTTATAGCGGCGTAGGTATCTACACCAAGCAAGCTCCGGCGCAGCTCCGCCATACATTGGGCCACCCTATTTTTGATTCTGAAGGCCGGTATGTCGAAGCAGATTTTGGAAACTACACGGTTGTCTCCCTTTACCTGCCATCCGCGAGCTCGCGCAATCCGGAAGAACAAGCAATAAAACAGCAAAAGAAAGATGAAGCGCTAAGCGTTTTTGCTGATCACATGCGTGCGCTAAAGGCATCCGGGAGATCCGTCATTATCTGCGGCGACTGGAAC
>JBEDDQ010000398.1:0-5892 GCA_041176185.1 Armatimonadota bacterium
CTCACGGTCCATGCAGTACGCTAACATTTCCTTGTAGCGCTCTTCAAATAGATGCAGCGGCAAAATCATCTTTGGCAACATCACCAAATTAAGAGGAAATAGGGGAATCGAGCGGATAGCCATACGTGTACCTTAATGTACACCATTCGCATCCAATCCCGGCCAACCGTCAGGTTTGCCCACAATCCGATAGTATCTACGGGCATCCACAATAATTCACCAGCGCTGTCCGCCACCAGATGCCACCAAGGAAAGCAAGATGACACCCCGAAAGAACGAAAAGCCCATCCCGGAGACGCCACTCGAAGTCTCTATCCGCAACCTGTCATCCAATGGCGCATTCGTGGGAAATGTCACTGGCCCCGAAGGCTCTCCACATATCGGGATGACAGCGTTTGTCCCGTACACCGCCGCGGGTGAAACACCGCTGGTTCAGGTGCAGCGGATGTGGTCAAAGCATCTCGAAGCCGAAGCCATCAGCATCCCGAATCCATCCGCAGATCGTGTCGATCCCCTGTGCCCACACTACGGCACATGTGGCGGTTGCCACACGATGCACCTCTCGCATGCGGCGCAGCTCACAGCAAAGCGCACCATGGTTCAGGACAGCCTCGCGACCGGTGGCCTCCCCGAACTCGTAAGCCTCGTTGAACCTGTCGTCGAAGGCCCTGAGTTTGGCTATCGCCAACGCGTAACTCTCCAGGTCGCCGGTGCGCGTGCCGGTTACTTTGAGCGCCGCACCCACCGCCTGATGCCTCCAACGGCCTGCCCCGTCACGACACCCGGTATCGAAAAGCGCATTGCGAAGGGCATCGTCATCCGCGGTATCCCCCTAGACCATGATGCCCAGCTCTTCATTGAAGAAGGCGACAATGGTGTCTTCGGCGTACTTGACATTAAGGGAAGCCCGAAAAAGGTTGCCGTCGACCGTATCGTCGCGCAGCTCTCCCGTGACTTTGATGGCGGCCAGCTGCGAATCGGAGGCATCGTCAAAGCCGTATACGGACGTAGCCATGTCCACCGCACCATCGATGGCGCAGAGCAATGGGCAGTAGCTGGCGGCTTCCAGCAGGCAAACCGCGTTATTAACGAAGCCCTTATCCAAGCCGTCGCCGATATCGCCGCCGACAGCAAACCGCAGCGTGCAGCCGACCTTTATGCGGGTGCTGGAAACTTTGCATTCGCGATGGCGCAGCGGAACATCCCGGTTATCGCCGTCGAGTCCAACCCACTGCTTGCAGGATCTGCAAAGGCTGAAGCAAAGCGCCGCGCACTTAACATCAAGGTCCATGATGACTCTGTTGAGCACTATGTCCGCAATGGCGCACCGCATGCGGAGCTGATTGTCGCTGACCCGCCACGCGCCGGACTCGACACCGTTGCCCGCAAGCTCCACGGCCATGGTGCCCGGACACTGGTCCTGCTAAGCTGCCACGTTCCGGCGATGGTACGTGACCTCCGTGCCCTGCAGTCTGTTGGATGGTCTGTCAAGAGCATTACTCCCTACGACATGTTCGCTCAAACCGCCCATGTTGAAGTCCTGACAATCCTGACCCGTGAGGATGACGGAGAGCCTTGGATCGACCCGAAGGATCTTGAAGAAGAAGACATCTACGCAAGCTAGATGCAACGTTATTAGCCGCGGGTTCACCCGTTGAATCGGGCAATTGCACATGCCTTTCGTAGACATGTTCATTGACGAACCCGCGGCAAGCAAGGTTAATAGAGATATGTCTACTCCCATCGTATGGCGCGGCGTCTTCCCTGCGTCCACCACCCAGCTGAACGAAGACCAGTCGCTCAACCTCGACGCTACCGGCGCGCACCTCGAGCGTTTGATTGAAAGTGGTGTAACCGGTCTCGTGATGTGTGGCTCCCTCGGCGAGAACCAGTGTCTCAGCACCGAGGAGAAAGTCGCCGTCGTCGAGCATGCCGTCAAGGTCTCCGCCGGTCGTGTCCCAGTCCTCAGCGGCGTTGCAGAAATGTCCACCCGCGCTGGCATCGAATACATCAAGAAGTGTGAAGATGTCGGAGCTAGCGGCGTGATGGTCCTCCCGGCGATGGTTTACAAGGCTGACCGCCGCGAAACGCTGGCTCACTACCGCACAATCGCCAAGTCGACATCACTGCCGATTCTCATCTACAACAACCCGGTTGGCTACACGGTTGACATCACTGCTGAAATGCTTGCTGAGCTGGCGGATCTGCCAAACCTCCAGGCCATCAAGGAATCCAGTGCAGACACAAGCCGCATCGTGGATATCCGCAATGCCGTAGGTGACCGCTACGCAATCTTCGCCGGTGTCGATACCCTGGTCATGGAGTGCGCCCTCCTCGGAGCCGTCGGCTGGATCGCCGGTGTTGGCCTCGCCTTCCCTGAAGAGAACCAGAAGATTTGGGATCTCATCGAGGCAAAGCGCTACGACGAGGCGATGGAAATCTATCAGTGGTTTATGCCATTGCTGCGCCTGGACCTTGGCATTCACTTTGTGCAGAAGATCAAGATGGCGATTGCGGCAACCGGTCTTGGAACCGAATACGTCCGTGCTCCACGCCTGATGCTGACCGGTGCCGAGCGTGCAGAAGTCGAAGCCATCATCGCGCATGGCCTGGCAAACCGCCCAGACCTCACCAAGTACAACTAGTCGCAAGCGTATCGCTTATCCCGCAGCGCCCAGCTTCCCGAATTCACCATTCGCGGAGACATGGGCGCTGTGGTCATTTACAGTCATGGCACCCCCAGCACTCAGCCACTGGTTAACAAGACCATCACTTGCTTGTAAGATGCATCCGTGGACCGCAGAACATTCCTTACGCAGGCATCCGGATGTGCCGCTAGTGCATCCCTAATCGCCGCGGGATGTCACTTTGAACCAATCACATCCGATAACACCAAAACCATCGAGGTCGCCGTGTTCGAAGGTGGCTTCGGAATCGAATGGCATAAGGACATGGCGCGCCGCTACGAGGCGATGCATCCCGGGGTCAAAGTCAACCTCTGGGGCGACCCGCGCGTGGATGAAAAAATCAAGCCGCGCGTTCTCCGCCGTAACCCACCGGACCTCGCAAGCTGTACGCTCCCCGTCTGGAAGCTGATCACCGCTGGCCGCCTCTATCCCATGGACGATGCGCTGGCATCCCCTGCCTATGGCGCCGATGGCAAGACGTGGAAAGAAACCCTGCGCGCAGGTGTGCTTGCTGATTATGTGTACGAGGACAAGACCTATGCACTTCCGAGCAACCTTGGGGTCTGGGCCTGCTGGTACTCTAAAAAGCTTTTCCGTGAGCATGGCTGGGATGCCCCTTCGACCTGGGATGAGCTGACCGCACTCTGCGAAAAGATGCTCGCCGCAGGCATCGCACCGCTCGCCTTCCAAGGGAAATATCCCCAGTATGCCTGGTCGACGATTCTGAGCTGCTACCAACGCCTTGTACCGTTTGAGAAGTGGTACGACATCGAAGACTTCAAAAAAGGCGCATTTCAAGACCCGGCATTCGTAAAGGCCGCCGACCTGATGCAGGAGCTCGCGGTCAAGTATTTCCAAAAGGGCGCGCTTGCGATGACGCATACCGAATCCCAAATGGAGTGGGCGAATGGCCGCGCCGGGATGGTCTTTTGCGGGCTTTGGCTTAAGAAAGAAATGGAAAAGGCGTTGCCAGATGACTTTGAAATGGGCTGTTTTCCAGTCCCAATGGTCACGGGCGGCACAGGCGACCCAAAAGCGATTTACTCGGGCGGCGGCGAGTCGTTCTTCATTTTCAAAGATGGCAAACATCCTGAAATCGCAGCTGACTTCCTTAAATTCCTACTGAGCATCGAGCCAGCACGCGAATACGTAAAGCGTAACGATTCCCTGACACCCGTCATTGACTGCCAAGTAGGCATCAAGATTTCGAGTGCGCTGCAAAGCGCCGTGGATGCGATCGAGGGCTCGACACGGATGTACAGTGATCGCCTCAACACCCTCTATATCGAGTGGCACCGGACGCTGGTTCAGCAGGCACAGGCGGATCTGTTACGCGGTGCAATCACTGGACAGCAGTTTGCCGACCGGCTGGAAGCGGGTGCAGAAGCTGTGCGCAACAACCCGAACATCTACAAACCACCCGCACGCGGAGTACCAGCACTATGAGCCCACAACACCTCAGCCGGGACACCAAGCGGTTTTTGTGGATCGGAATATTACCATCCGCGCTGCTGTACGGCCTATTCGTGATCTGGCCGGCAATCAATGCCCTGATGTACAGCTTTACCCGCTGGGATGGCCTGTCAACGCCCGTCTGGATTGGCATCGACAACTTCGTCAACCTCTTTCGGAGCGGCAGCGACTTCGTCACCGCCATCGGACATAACATCTATCTCACGGTCGTCCCGGGGAGCATCATCCTTACGCTGGCGCTTTTCTTCGCCTGGATGATTCATCTCAAAGTCGCTGGCTCCACACTCTTCCGCGTGACGTTTTTCTTCCCAAATGTCATCGCAAGCGTCGCCGTGGCGCTTCTCTGGGTCCTGCTCTACTCCACCACCGAAATGGGCCCGATTAACAACATCCGGCAAGCCCTCCACATGGAGAAGGTCCCATTCCTCGAATCCGCGCGGTTGCTGCAGTCAATTGTCCCGATGATGGTTTGGAGTGCGACAGGCTTTTACCTTGTGCTCTTCCTCGCTGCGATGGAAAACATCCCGGCAGATTACTACGAAGCCGCCCACCTGGATGGCGCATCTCCAACGCTGCAGTTCATCCGAATCACACTGCCATTGATGTGGGATGTCCTGACAACTGGCATCATCTTCCTGATTGTCGGTGGCTTGAAATTCTTTGATGCCGTGTGGGTGATGGAAAATGGCAGGCCAAGTCCCGCAACGCATACGATGTCATCTCTGATGTACGCAAAGGTCTTTGAGGAGTACAACGTGGGTTATGGCACCGCGATAGCCGTTCTTCTTTTCGTGCTCGTGCTCGTCGTGACCCGTATCAGCATGCGTCTCCTCAAGCGCGAGAGGCTGGAGTACTAGGATGCGCGGCTCATTCCTCGAAAAGCTTGGCACGCTGGTGCGAACGGGCGTCCTTGGGCTCTGGATGCTTGGTGTTGTGTTACCAATGTTCTGGGTGCTTGCGACAAGTCTCAAGAGTACCAAGGAAGTGACGCGTAGCCCGTTTGGTATCCCGGATGCGCTGGCGCACCCAGGTGCGAAGACCTTTGCTGTCATCGCTGAAAACTACACCAAAGCTTGGGTTGGCTCCGGATTTAGTGCCTATTTTTGGAACTCACTGAAAGTTGTGAGTATCAGCCTTGCGCTGATTTTGCTCCTTGGCAGCATGGCGGCGTATTGTCTGTCACGCTTTGAGTTCCGAGGCCGAAATGCGATTTACAACGCGTTTATAGCGGGCTTGCTCATTCCGATGCAGCTCATTCTCATCCCGTTGTTCTTCCAATACGCTGACTGGTCGGATGTGCTGACGCGTAGCTTTGCGCCTGTTGCCCGGGTGTTGCAGCTTGGGAACCTTACGGTTTCTCTCCACAATTCGCACGAAGGAATTATCCTGATTTATGTTGCGGCAAGTCTTCCGTTTACGATTTTTACGCTGACATCGTTCTTTGGGACGCTGCCTGGCGGGGTTCGCGAAGCGGCGATGATGGATGGTGCGAGCGAAGCGAGGACATTTTTCAGTGTGATGCTGCCGCTGGCGCGCCCCGGCCTCATCACGGTGGCCATCTTCAACTTCCTCGGACTGTGGAATGAGTATCTTTTTGGCATCGTCTTCCTCGCAGATAACAAGCTGAAGACACTACCGCTGGGACTTGCGAGCATCTCGATGCAGGCGCAGTACAAGAGCGACTTCGGCCTGATGTTCGCTGGGCTTGTTATCACAATGGTCCCGACGCTTG
>JBEDDQ010000399.1:0-7892 GCA_041176185.1 Armatimonadota bacterium
CGCATCCACGCCAACCCTCTCTAGCGGTGCATCCGTGGCGAGTGACAGCCAGCCAACCGCGGACTATTCCGCCGTCCCGGATGGCAGCGAGGATGACAACAGCGCGGCGGCGGCACCGCGGGATGTAACCATCACCGATGACATTTCAATCCTAGCGAGCTGGGCGGGAAAAACGGTTGCGGTGCGCGTTGCCGCAGGGCCAGGTGCATCGCTGGATGCTCCCATCTACGGAATTTGCCTCTCTGATGGCAGTGGCACTGCACTCCGCATCGCCGCGCCCCTCGAAGAAGTCGTCGATACCGGCCTCTTTGGTGGAAACACTGCGGCAGCGGTTATTGATGCATCGGTAAAGACGTTTCTTGAAGATGTCAATCAGCCGAAGTCTGTCCACGATGCACGCGGGACGCTGGTCCAGCTGACACGCCTTGGTATAAATCTCGGCGGTTTGGCATTCGATGCTGAATTGGCGTCGTACCTCCTCCAGGCCGGACGAAGGAGTGGCTACGCCGTCCATGATGTCGCTGCCTTCTTTGGTGGTATCCAGCTGGAGCGGGCACCGGATGCGAAAGAACTCAAAGATGTCGGTATGGCTGAGCGCATGGAAATCGCGCTTCGGAACGCGGCGCTGGCTGCCGATGCCATCGCTGCGCTTCAGCCTACGATGGATGAAAAGCTTAAAGCCGCTGAGCAGACGGACTTAATGCAGACGATGGAGCTTCCCCTCGCGCCAATTCTGGCGGAGATCGAGTGCATGGGTATCTGCCTTGACAAGGATGAAATGAAGCGTCAGGCAGCTGTCATGGGCGAGCGGATTACCGAACTGGAGGCCGAAATCCATGAGCAGGCCGGTGAGAAGTTCAGCATCGCAAGTCCCAAGCAGCTGCAACACATCCTGTTTGAGAAAATGGGTGTCCCCAGCGGCAAGAAGACCAAGACGGGTTACTCAACCGACGCTGATGTCCTTGAAGAGCTGGCTCCGAACTACCCGATTGTTGCTAATATTCTGTCCTACCGTGAGCTGACCAAGCTCAAGAGCACCTATGCGGATTCGCTGCCCGAGCAGGTCCGCGCGGATGGCCGTATCCACACAACCCTTCACCAGACAGTGGCTGCGACCGGGCGCCTTAGCTCAAGTAACCCCAACTTGCAGAACATTCCCATTCGGACAGAGGTCGGACGGGCACTGCGCAAGGCCTTCGTCGCCCCCGCGGGCAAAGTCTTACTCAGCGCTGACTACTCCCAGATTGAGCTCCGTATCTTTGCACACGTTGCAGAGGATGAAGAGCTGCGGGCAGCCTTCTGGTCTGGAGAGGACATCCACGTCTACACGGCCAGCAAGGTCTACGGAGTTGAGCCTGCGGATGTCACCAAGGACATGCGACGCGCAGCCAAGACGGTCAACTATGCAGTTCTGTATGGCATCTCAGATTTCGCATTAGGGCGCCAGCTAAAGATGACCAGTGGGGAAGCCAAAGCGCTGAAGGCTGGGTACTTTGAGCGCTTCCCGGCAGTCCGAACCTGGCTCGATACAACCATCGCCTTTGCGAGGGAACATGGCTATGTACAGACCCTGGATGGCCGCCGGCGCTGGATACCTGACATCAACAGTCGGGTCTTCCAGTTCCGCCAGGCAGCGGAGCGTGCTGCGGCGAATATGCCTATTCAAGGCTCAAGCGCTGACATCATGAAGCGCGCGATGATTGATACGGCTCAAATGCTAAAGACATCCAAACTTCCAGCCATATTGCTGCTACAGGTCCATGACGAACTTCTGTTCGAAGTGGATGCTGCTGCGGCACAAGACCTTGCTGGACATGTCAGAGGCTGTATGGAAGGTGCTGCAAAGCTGTCAGTCAACTTGGATGTTGATGTCAAAACGGGGCTGAACTGGGCTGAGACGATGCCTCTGGATGCCAGCGCGTAGCACTATCAGTCATCGTTCGGTCAAACTATTCGGGCATGAGAAGGGCAAGCCGGGATGCGCATGCGCCTGTCTCCCTGATGACATTGATGGCGCCTGTAAACCGCAAGGAATTACGTAAAAATACGTGGATTTCATATTGACAAATCACTTAATTGAAGATTCTCGATGTGGTTATTTGACATCGATTCCCGAGTACAGGATGACCTATGAACGCCCCCAATATTTGGGTGTATTTTTGGTGCACTAAATACGCAGATATGGCTTGACTTGCAGCAGCGCCTACGCCTATAATCCCGAACGCGCCCAGTGTATACACAACATCTAGGGGCTGGACACCGATTCCGTAACTAGATATTGATTGTGACGTAGATGCGCCATTTGGTAGTTGTTGATAGGAAGTGCTGTAGATGACGATGATCCCGACGAAGAACAAGACCACCAGGGTTGAGCTGGGGGCGAAGGTTTTTGAGCTCGATGAGGCCAAAGCGGTAGAGGCTCTCCAGGCGAAGCGTGTGATTAATGGTCGGGAAACGATGACGTTCAACCTTTTGCCTCTGAAGTATCAGTGGGCGTACGAAATCTATCGCAAGATGAAGGCGAACCACTGGGAACCGGAAGATATCCCGATGCAGCGCGATATCGAGCAATGGCGCTCGGAAACCGCATTGTCGGATATCGACCGCTGGATCCTTCGGATGGCCGTGGGGTACTTTAGCGCAGCCGAAGGCATCGTTGGCGATAACATCCAGCACGTTGTCCGCGAGCTTGTGACTGCCAGTGAAATCAAGCTGGTCCTTGGGCGGCATGCGCACGAAGAAAACATCCACGCAGACAGCCTTCTGTACATGATTTCATCGCTCGGCTTGAATCCGCACGAGTGCGAGGCGATGTTCGAAGACATTCCGACGATCAAGAAAAAGAACGAGTTCGTCAGCCGCATTTCGCAGTCTCTCCGCCGCGACCTCGACCTTACAATTCAGGAGAATCAACGCCTCCTCGCTAAGAACATTTTCGTCTTTGGACAGTGCATGGAAGGGACACAGTTTTATGGTCTCTTCGGGATGATGCTATCCTTGTATCGTCAGGGCAAATTCCCGGGCATCGGGATGATGTTCCGGTATACGCTACGTGATGAGTCAAACCACATCGAAGTATTCCGTAACCTGTTCATCGCATTGATTCAAGAGAACCCAGAGCTCTGGACCGTTGAGTTCAAGCAGGAACTCACAGACCTCATGAAGGAAGCTGTAGCTCTCGAAAAAGAATTCATCCGAGACTGCCTGCCGGTTGCGGCACTTGGACTCTCATCCGAAGAGTTTGAAATGTACATCGACTACATCGCGGATCGCCGCCTAGAAGGCGTTGGTCTCGACCCGCTACACGCCGGTTTGGTGAATCCGCTGCCATGGCTTGCAGAACTCATGGATATCCGTAAGGAGCAAAACTTCTTCGAGGGACGTGTCACGGAATATCAAAAGTCGAGCTCGCTGAGCACCGTGGATGACGACGACCTCTAAGTCCGGTCTTTCCGGATAACGGATTTCAGCAGAGTATGTGTATGTCGGGCAGATGGCCCGGGTTTTCTGGAGTTGTGGTGAGCTAATGGCAACAAGATCGAATCTCCCTGAGATATTGCGTGACCTCGAAGTCAAGAAAGTCGTCGAGTCAAACGGACGTCCCCAAATCAACTGGGCAACGCACCTCAGCGTTGCACATGAGCTCACCGATGCTGGCCATGTAAAGGTTGTTGGTGAAGTCGCCGATGGTGGTGTAAGCCTTGCGCGAGTTGCGCAGCTGGTCGGGGATGCGCTGGCGAATGTCTATGTTGCCCGCGGACTCGATGTCGACACCATCGCAAACCGGGACTTCGTTACAGGTGTTGCACGTGGTGTCGCTGAGCGCATCGCATCGGTTGCGCACGAAACGCAGCAAATTCGCCTCTCGGAATACGATCTCTCTGTCCTCACCGAAGCAGTGTTGATCGAGCGTGGTTCCTTCGATGTCGCAAAGAGCTTGGTGATGCAACGTGCAACGCTTCCATTTGGCCGCGGGGTGGTTGCTGACCTTCGCTTGATTCGCCGTAACGGGCAGGTAGTCCCGTGGAATGCAGACAAAATTGAAATCGCTGTACGAAAGGCATTTTTAAGCCTTCAGCTCGACTCTGAGCAAGCAATCGAAATCTCCGAAAAGGTAACGCACCGAGTACGGACGCTTGGGCGGTCCTATGTCTCCATCGAGACTGTTCAGGATCTGGTTCAGGAAGAACTTATCCTTTCCGGGCACATGAAAGTCGCGGAGCACTACATTGTCTACCGCGCCCAGCGTGCACTGCTGCGTGCGCAGGAGCAGGCGATGCTCGCAAGCGGTGACAACGCACAGGTTTCATTGCTGTCCGTGATGGAACCGGATGGCTCTCTCGTGTTCTGGGATGGCGAAGATCTTCGCGCCCGGATTGAGTTTGCGCGCATTGGGCTTGATCTTGCGCTTGCATCCGCTGAGATTGAAGCTGAGCTGCTTCGGTCTGTACGGCCGGATATTTCAAGGGGAGACCTCGAAAAGACCATCATCCTCAACGCAAAAGCCTTGATGGAGCGGGATGCCGACTATGCCAAGTTTGCTGGTCGTATTCTTCTGTCCTTCATCTATGAGGAAAGCCTTGGTTGGGACATTGTCCGCGATGGTGTCTCTGGGCTTCAGTCAGCGCATGCAAAGGCTCTGCGACCATCGCTTGAACGTATGGTAGAGATAGGGCGTCTCGCGAATGACATCCTAAATTACGATTTAGAGCGTTTGGCGATGGCACTTGACCCATCCGCTGATCTTGACTTTGACTATCTTGGACTTCAGACACTGTATGACCGCTACCTCATCACGGACAAGACGGGTAACCGCAAGCGTCGTATTGAGACGCCTCAGCTGTTCTGGATGCGCGTTGCGATGGGACTTTTCCGTGAAGAACCAACTCAGCGCGAAGAACGTGTTATCGAGCTCTATAACATGTACAAGAGCCGTCGCTTCTGTTCATCGACGCCTACATTGTTCAACTCTGGAACGCTTCGGTCGCAGCTGAGCTCCTGCTACTTATACAAAGTGGATGACTCAATCGAGTCCATCATGATTCGTGGAATTGCCGAAAATGCATTCCTTTCAAAGTGGGCAGGTGGACTTGGTGGCTCGTGGACCGCTGTCCGTGGAACCGGCGGGTACATCCAAGGGACCAATGGCGAAAGCCAGGGCGTCATCCCCTTCCTCAAGATGCACAACGACCAGCTGGTAGCTGTAAACCAGGGTGGTAAGCGAGCAGGTTCTGGATGTGCATACCTGGAGGTTTGGCACAACGATATCGTTGACTTCCTCGAGCTGCGCAAGAATACCGGTGATGAACGTCGCCGAACGCATGACATGAACACTGCAAACTGGATTCCAGACTTGTTCATGCAGCGGATGGAAGCACGTGGGTCATGGACGCTGTTCCGTTCATCCGATGTGCCAGATCTACACGATCTCTATGGTGCTGCATTTGCTAAGCGCTACGAAGAGTACGAAGCATCAGCTGCCCGAGGAGAGATCTTCGGAAAGAAAATGGAAGCGCTTGAGCTCTGGAAATCGATGCTCAAGATGATTTTCGAAACGGGTCATCCGTGGATTACATTCAAGGATCCCTGCAACCTGCGCAGCCCACAGGACCACGTTGGCGTAATTCACAGCAGCAACCTCTGTACAGAAATTACGCTGAATACATCCGATGAGGAAACCGCTGTCTGTAATCTAGGGTCGGTGATTCTTGACAATCACCTCCTTGCGGATGGCTCTCTGGACCATGTCAAGCTGCGCGAAACGATTCGTGTTGCAGTGCGAGCTCTGGATAATGTCATCGATATAAACTACTACCCAACCGATGCAGCAAAACGCTCCAATATGCGACATCGGCCGATTGGCCTCGGTGTGATGGGCCTGCAATACGCGCTGTATAAGCGTGGGATTGCGTTTGCATCCGATGAAGCGATTGAGTTCAACGACGAAGTGATGGAAGCGATTGCCTTCTATGCTTACGAGGCGAGCAGTGATCTTGCGGCTGAGCGGGGAACGTACAGCACCTACAAGGGCAGCAAGTGGGACCGTGGCCTGATGCCAGCCGATACGCTTGAGATTCTCGAGCGCGAGCGAGGTGAGACCATCGATGTTGCCCGCGGTGGAAAGCTGGACTGGGAACCCCTACGTAAGAAGATTGCCAAGCAGGGGATGCGTAATTCCAACGTCCTTGCCATCGCTCCAACGGCCACCATCGCAAATATTATGGGCACCAGTCCATGCATTGAGCCGATGTATAAAAACCTCTTTGTTAAGAGCAACCTCAGTGGCGACTTTGTGGTTCTTAACCCATTCCTGGTCAAGGACCTTAAAGCACTTGGACTTTGGACGACGAAGGTTATCGATGACCTTAAGTACTTCGATGGTGACCTTGAGAGCGTTGAGGGTGTCCCTGAGACGATTAAAGAGCGTTACCGGACCGCATTCCAAATTCCTTATGAATTTGTTATCGATGCTGCAGCCAGACGTCAGAAGTGGATTGATCAGTCACAGTCGGTCAACCTATTCCTAGGTTCGCCAGACATGAAGGCACTGTCACACATGTACCGCAGAGCATGGAGGACGGGTCTAAAAACGACGTATTACCTTCGTACCCTTGGGGCAAGTAACATCGAAAAGGCAACCGTTGCAGTAAAGCGTAATCAGAGCAGTGAAGGTCAGTCTGAAGAGCTCAAGGTCTTCACACCGGAAGAGAAGGCTGCATGTAGTATCCAGGCGATGTTGAATGGCGAAGTCTGTGAGGCTTGCCAATAAAGGCAAAGTTGAAGGCCGGGTCATAGGACTCGGCCTTCCTCATGTAACTTGCTTATACCTTCGCCTAAATCGCATTCGAGAACGATAATGCCCGCAATATTACGGGCAAATTCTGCCGAATGTGTATAATGCTAACCGTTGTGGTGCAAAAGCACCCACCATTTAGGACAATCGCCCTGTGTTGACACCCCGTGCATTAGAAGACCTTTGGAGCCGATTCAAAAATCGTGGCGACCAGCGTGCACGAGGTGCAATTATCGACAATTACACCTATCTGGTCAAGATCACCGCCGGGCGTGTCGTTGCGAATCTTCCTCCAAATATGGATCGCGATGACCTGATTACCGCAGGATCCATGGGGTTAATCAAAGCAGTAGACCAGTTTGACAGTGGGCGACAGGTCAAATTCGAAACCTATGCGATCGCGTTGATTCGTGGTGCAATCCTTGAGAGTCTTCGAGAAGATGACTGGGTACCACGCTCAGTACGCGAGCGTAGCCGCAATCTTAGCCGCACGATGGTTGAGCTTGAGCGTGAGCTTGGACATGCACCATCCGAAGAGCAGATTGCCGATCGCATGGGAATCTCAACCGAAGAGTACGCACGCATCGTCTCCGATGTCGGCCGAGGTGCGGTGACATCGCTCGAAGATATCCTTGTCGGATCCGGCGGGGATGGTGAATCGCTTCACGTTGGGGATATTCTGCCTGATACCGCGGCTGGGCCGACCGATGAAGTCGAAATGCGTGAGCGTGTACGCCAGCTTGGTATATCCATTGACCGCTTGCCTGACCGTGAGCGTTTGGTAATAGCCTTGTACTATTATGAAGGCCTGACATTCAAGGAAATCGGAAAGGTGCTCACCGTATCCGAAAGCCGTGTCTATCAGCTGCATACACAGGCTGTTATTCGAATGCGGGGATATCTCGGCCGAGATCGGGACTTGTTCCGCGAATCCTGACGATGGTGTCTGTATTTGCCTGGCGGTAGTGAGGGATGCAAATGGCTCTTTTTTTGACAATCGCTGCGGTGCATCTTGTCATCGGTTCACAAGCCGATGCGACGACATCACCTTCCGAACTCTTCCAACGCGCTCGTACGGCTTATACACAGGGTGACAGTG
>JBEDDQ010000400.1:0-3261 GCA_041176185.1 Armatimonadota bacterium
TTTTTACTTCCAGTATCTCCGGAGTTGCCGCTTGAGGCAGTTCCGCTGCTGGCGGGCGTTGCGGCATTTGATGCCGCTGCTACGGTAAGTGGCGAGGTTGGCCTTGCGATTAAGTTTCCTAATGATGTCCTCCTCCATGGCGAAAAGGTAGCTGGCGTGTTGGTGGAGCAGTGGGATGTCTTCGGAAGCGCTGTATATGTGGTTGGGGTTGGCATTAATGTCGCGGAGCCCCCGGCCCTCATAGATGGCGGTGCTGCGGGTGCACTTGTAATGGATGCTTCTGCTGCCTTGCCACGTCAAGTCGCCGGTCATGTGATTGCGACGGTTGACAATTACCTCGAACGGCGCACGTTGACGGCGGACTTGCTGGATGCATGGAATGCCCGGCATGCAGGTGGGTATTGGCGTACACATCCAACATTTGGGAATGTTTCCGTTGTGCGGCTTGCTGGACTGGGACATGTGGTGGTGACCTTGCCAGATGGTTCATCGCGTACCGTCAGCGCAGCTGGGCTGATGATGGATGGAAATGTCCGATGATTGGGATCCCGAAGTGTTGGACGCCTATTCCAGGGTTTGGGGTGACATGCGCGCTGAAGAGTCGGAAGGATGAGGTTGAGCATGCTCGGAGCGTCGCGGATGCGCTTGGCTTGCCATTTTTCGTGCGTCGAAGCCGGAAGATGGACGCGATGTTTGCGATGGATGAAAGTGTTCATCGTTTTCTGGTTGTTCAGGCGGACCGTTGGTTATTGGTCGACCGCGCTGGTGGCCAGCTTCACTATCATCCGAACATGGGGTACGTCCGCCTAGGCAATTATTTGCGTGGGCAGGTAGATCACTTGCTTGAGGCGTGCGCGCTTGAGGAAGGTGACCGGTGTTTGGATGCGACGCTTGGTTACGGTGGCGAGGCTTTGCTTTGTGCGCATGCTGTCGGTGAGACCGGGGTTGTGCATGGGGTTGAAGCATGTCCTGAGCTGGGGCTTGTTGTTTCGCGAGGCCTTGCGACGCTTGAGACGCAGAATCGTCGTATCAATGCCATCATGCGGCGTATCGAGGTTGTTCATCTTGGTCATCACCTTGAGTACCTCCGTAGCTGCCCTGATGACGCTTACGATGTGATTTGTTTTGATCCCTTTTTTGAGCATCAGGTGGGGGATGACTGGACGATGTCAATCCTGCGAACACTGGGGGAGCATGCTCCGCTTACAGATGTTACGCTTGCGGAGGCGATGCGTGTGGCGCGTAAGCGTGTTGTAGTTAAGGCGACAAAGTGGAGTGGAATTCTCGATGCGCTTACCATTACAAACGTTGTTGGGAGCAAGAGTGGAAAAGTCTGTTACGGAATCTTGCGCAAAGGCTAAACTCTTGGTAATGTTAGCCGAAATTGGGCGGGAATTGAGTGATTTTCGCTACCATTACAAACTATGTAAATTGCGTTGAAACGGCCATGTAATGGCCGTTTTTTATTATTTCAGCCATATATCCGGGCGGAAATCGGTGTATTTGCTCCGATTCGCTAGCCCGACTCAGGAGACATGGTGTGAATACAGACGAAATCAGTGGAAATGGCTGTCCTTTGACGTCTCGGGAGCATGCTGTATTGCATTTATTGACGGAGCAACCCGCTGCACCTCCAGTGTTATTGGCAGCAAAATTGGGTTGCTCACTCAGTACCTTTCGTAAGCATTTATCGAATGTGCGTACGAAGATGGGCGTGAGCTGCCAGACAGAAATGATTGTGCGTGCGGTTCAGTATGGCTGGATCAATCTGCCACGGTTGACATTTGTCGCGGGTGAGCAGCGTGTCGGCCTGGATGCCTGATCTGCTGGTCATTAGTGCTCCGCTTGGTTGTCATCGTTGACAGCTTTGCGGGCGCTTGCCTGACTTGTGCCTTCGGCATATCGCTCAAGCGGTCACCGGCGTGATTGTGCGTGCGGTTCAGGTTGGCTGGATCAATCTGCGACGGTTGACATTTGTCGCGGGTGAGCAGCGTATCGGCCTGGATGCATGATCTGCTGGTCATTAGTGCTCCGCTTGGTTGTCATCGTTGACGCCGTTGCGGGCGCCTGCCTGACTTGTGCCTTCAGCATACCGCTCAAGCGGTCACCGGCGTGATTGTCCGTGCGGTTCAGGTTGGCTGGATCAATCTGCCACGGTTGACATTTGTCGCGGGTGAGCAGCGTATCGGCCTGGATGCCTGATCTGCTGGTCATTAGTGCTCCGCTTGGTTGTCATCGTTGACAGCTTTGCGGGCGCTTACCTGACTTGTGCCTTCGGCATATCGCTCGAGCGGTCACCGGCGTGATTGTGCGTGCGGTTCAGTATGGCTGGATAAACCTTCCACGGTTGACATTTGTTGCGGGCGAGCAGTGTGTCGACCCCGATGCCTAATTATCCAAAATGACCTCAGCGGGCCTGGGTCATCGCGCGGGTATCAGCATCTGAGCCGAACTATTGACTCAGTTTTCTGTGAAACAGATATAAGACTTGCCCCCGTTATAAACCGGGGGCATGTTAATCGACAAAGCCTACTTCGCCGGGAGATACTTGCCAAACCAGGTGAGGAACATCCCAAGCTCTGATTCCATCCCCGGCCAGCCATGTCCCTTACCAGGACGCACCTCAAGCTGTGCTGTTCGACCAGCGGCCTTGAGCGCAGATATATAGCGTTCCGACTGCTGAATCGGGACGAGCAAATCCGCTGTTCCATGAACAATCAGCGTTGGAGGAACATCTTTGAGGTTGCCCATAATCGGCGAAATCCTGGCCGCGATCTTCTCACGGTCAGCTGCAGGAGTCGTATCGGTGACGCCAAAGGCTGGCCAATAGGACTTCAGCATCGGGATGTCAATCGCTTTGGCACCCTCCTTACCGTAGTTCATCAGGTCTGTCGGAGGATAAAAACAGGCCACCGCCTGAACCTTGCTGCTCTCACGATCAATTGGGTCTGAAGCATTTGGGTCGCCAGCTGTTCCAAAACCGCCCATCATGATCGACAGGTGCCCGCCAGCAGAGCCGCCTGAGATACCGATTCGGTTCGGGTCGATGTTAAAGCGCTTTGCATTGAAACGTACAAACCGCACAGCGCGGTGTATGTCCTCAACGATCTCATCCACCTTGTAGCGCGGGGCTGCCCCGTGCACAACCTGGATGAAAGTATAGCCGGCATCTGTGAATGGCTTTGCATACCCAGGATTGATGGCATCGTGGCTAGAAACCCATCCGCCCGAAACCATCCAAAGCACAGCCGCGCCATTTGG
>JBEDDQ010000401.1:0-5656 GCA_041176185.1 Armatimonadota bacterium
ATGCAAGGTCGTGAAGTCGTGGACCGTGAGGATCCAAGCCATGCGGGAACGGTTGTGGCGAAGGTTTCCTACGCCACAATCGATGATGCTGAGCTAGCGCTGACGGCATGTACGGCATCGTTTAAGCGCTGGCGTGATGTCCCGGTCACGGAGCGTGCGGACATATTGCGCCGTACTGCGGATGGGATGCGTAAGAACCGCTTTATTCTGTCTGCGTGGATGGTGCGTGAGGTTGGTAAGCCATGGCGTGAGGCGGATGCGGATGTCGCGGAGGCGATTGACTTTTGCGATTACTACGCTGCCGAGATGGAACGTTTGGCGAATCCGCGCAAGCGTAATATCCCGGGTGAGTGGAATGAGTACTTCTACGAGAGCCGTGGGCCAGCGGTGGTGATTGCCCCGTGGAATTTCCCGCTTGCGATTCTAGCCGGGATGACGGTTGCTGCTCTGGTTGCTGGTAATCCTGTGATCATGAAGCCTGCGGAGCAGTCAAGCCGTATCGGGTATGAGCTTTACAAGCTACTGATTGCTGCCGGATGTCCATCGGATGTCCTGCAGTTCCTCCCGGGAGATGGCGAGGTTATCGGACCGACGCTGGTGGGCGATCCGCGGACAGCCGTCATTGCATTTACGGGGTCGCGTCCGGTGGGGCTGTCGATTATTCGCAGCGCTGCGGATGTGCATCCAGGGCAGCGTGAAATCAAGCGTGTTGTCGCAGAGCTTGGCGGCAAGAATGCGATTATTGTGGATGAGGATGCGGATCTGGACGAGGCGGTGCTTGGCGTATTGCAGTCTGCGACGGGCTTCTCGGGACAGAAGTGTTCTGCGTGTTCGCGTGTGCTGGTTGTTGGAACCGCGTATGAGCCATTTTGCGAGCGTCTAGCGGAGGCGGTCAAGACGATTAAGATTGGTCCTGCTGAGGATCCATCCACGACGATGCCTCCTGTGGTCGACCGGGATGCCCAGGCGCGTGTGCTTCGCTATACGGACATCGCAAAGCGTGAGGGCAAGCTTCTTGGAGAGCAGTCGGTGCCGGCTGGGCTGGAAGGCTGTTATGTGCCGGTTGTGATTGCAAAGGATTGTGATCCCAAGGGCCAGCTGTGTCAGGAAGAGGTCTTTGGTCCTGTGGTCGCGGTGATGCCGGTTGCAACGCTGGATGAGGCACTGGATATCGCCGATAACACGATTTATGCATTGACGGGTGGTTTGTATAGCCGTTCGCCGCAGAACATCGCGCGTGTGCGCCGTGAGATGCGAGTGGGGAACTTGTATATCAATCGCAAGATTACGGGCGCGATTGTGGACCGTCAGCCATTTGGTGGTGCCCGTATGAGTGGTGTTGGGAGTAAGGCAGGCGGACCGGATTATCTCTTGCAGTTCCTAGTGCCGAGGACGATTACGGAATCGGTGATGCGGCGTGGGTTTGCGCCAACCGAAGACTAAGTCGGGTTTGGGAGTGTTATGGCCCTGGAGTGCAGTAATGCGCTTCGGGGCTTTTTTGTTGCGCTCTGATTGTGGAGTTGTTTTGAACTAATTAGTTACGTAGTTTAACTATTAGGGAGACATTGTTTCAGTTTAGAATGTGTCCAGACAAAGGTTAATGTCGTCGAACTAAATCCAGCGGCTATTCAAGCACTGCAAACCTTTCGGGTGATCGCAACGCTTCACTCAACGAAACCAAGATGTTGCATGCGCTTATCCAAGTGCTTTGGGCTGTGTAAGTATTCGCTTCGTTGGGTGTTTAGTTTAGAACGTGTCCAGTCAAATGTTAATGTCATCGAAGTAAATCTGGAGGTTGCTCGCGAGTCGTGAAGCTTTCGATTATAGATAATGCTTCACTCAACGAAACCAAGAAGTTGTACGTGCTTAATCAAGTGCATTGGGCGATGTAAGTATTCGCTTTTGTGGACGTTTAGTTTAGAACGTGTCCAACCAAATGTTAATGTCATCGAAGTAAATCTGGAGGTTGCTCGCGAGTCGTGAAGCTTTCGATTATAGATAACGCTTCACTCCACATAACCAAGATGTTGCATGCGCTTATCCAAGTGCTATGGGCTGTGTAAGTATTCGCTTCGTTGGGTGTGTAGATTAGAACGTGTCCAGCCAAAAGTTAATGTCATCGAAGTAAATCTGGATGTTGCTCGCGAGCCGTGAAGCTTTCGAGTAGAGATAACGCTTCACTCAATGAAAGTAAGAAGTTACACGTGCTTATCCAAGTGCTTTGGGCTGTGTAAGTATTCGCTTCGTTCGGTGTTTAGTTTAGAACGTGTCTAGCTAAAAGTTAATGGCATCGAAGTAAATCTGGCGGCTTCTCGCGAGACGTGAAGCTTTCGAGTGTTCACAACGCACCACTCAACGAAACGAAGAACTTGCCCACGCTTATGAACGTCCTGCGCAGGAACTATCTCCTAATCACCTCTCACAGACAATCCGCCCGATGACACTCTTGAATGGACATAAACCACGTAACAAATCATCGCTCAGACGAAGAGCTTTCGGTAGCTATCCCGCCTAGTCTGCAATCTTGACAGCCAAAAAAGAAACGGCTTTTGGAGCCAATACTCCATAATCGGATGAAATTTTTAGCTTGAATGACTGAAAAACGCAAAATCGAATGAACATATCGTTATTTACAGATGACATTTGCCAATAGCACAAACAACGTAATACACCCGTAAGAAATCACATTTCGGTCATGAAATACGTGTCGTCAACGCATCAAAAACAAAAGTTAGAAATGGACATGCCTTGCAAACATTTCTAAACTTTTCTAAACCCGGCCATAGACTGTTATCTGTGATGCCACACTTGGGTACGTAGATAGTGTGACCGTGCATTGAGCGGTCCATACGAACAATCTATGAAAAAGCAAGTGCTATCCAAATGTGTCCAGCGGGCATCAACTCTCGCTGCAACCACACTCGTTCTGTTTGCCACGATGTCATCACCAACACTTGCGGACATCTTCGAGTTTGAATTCCATGGCAAAGACACCTCGGCTGTGGCCGCTGGTGACATCGATGCCACCTTCCGAATAACCGGTGATAAAACCGGCGCCAACATCAATGTAACCGCGGTGGAAATCGCCGTTATCGATGGAGGTTCTTCGGCGACCAATCTCTTCGGTGCCCTCGGGATGTACCACCTCAAAGTAGGCAGTGATAAGGTCCAGTTTCCGATTAGCGGGGTGACCGCACAACCAACATCCTTCACCATCACCAATGGACGCGACACAAATCTCCCCGGCAATGTCTGGAAACTGGATATTAATGGGAAGAACGCAGCTCTTCGGACACATGGGGATGCCATGGATGTCAGCTTCAAAGGAACCTTGGCGCCAAAGTCTCATGCAGCCGCTATAGAGGGTGCAAAAACGATGTATATCATTGGCGGAATCATTGTCTTTGCAACCCTCGGTACCAGCATCTATCTTCTCGAAAACTACCGGAAACGAAAAGAGCGCCGCCGTAAACGGCGCCGCTCACTTCTCGTCGACGATAAGCAGAACAAATCTGACAGTAGCAGACAACGCGTCACTATCAAAGCTGACTAATGCCCCCCGGGGCCTCCAGGGCGCCCTCCAAGGCGAGGCTTTCTCAGTAACATCACCATCGGTGCCGCAAACAAAAACGCTACCAGAATCAGCTGAAAACCGTTGTTGAACGCCATCATAGCCGCCTCACGGTCAACCAACATCTGAACAATCGCTGGAGCCGCCTTCTGTGCATCTGCAGGACTACTCCCGGCCCCGACCAGCAATCCTGTCGCGCCCTGCAAGCGCTCTCCGAGCGCCGCACCGCCGTAAGACAAGTGATCCGCAAGCTGGTTCTGGTGCGTCTTGATGCTCCCAGAGAGATGCGTTCCCAGAACCGCAATCCCAAATGATCCACCCAACTGCCGTGTCAGACTTATCAATCCCGCTCCCTGCTGCGTCTCGTGAGGCTCCATCCCCGCAAATGCAATCTGGTTAATTGGCGCAAATAGAAACCCAAGGCCCAACCCACGAATCGCAAGCGCAAAGGTGAGATCATCTGTGCCCGTAGCCGTGGTCAGGTGGCCAAGCTGCCACATCGATGTACTGAACAAACCAACGCCAATAAACACCAACACCCGCGGGTCCACCTTGTCGGCAATCGATCCGCTGAGCAACCGCCCACAAATCAACACACCCACTATCGTTGCAAGGCCGCCTGGCAGGAGCGACAACCCCGTCGCCGTAGGTGTCAGGTGCAAAATGTTCTGGGTAAACAACGGATACAAAAACAACCCGCCGTAGAGCCCAAAGCCAAGCGACAAAAACAAGTACAGTGATGTCCTGAGCTGGTGGTTCTTTAACACCCTGAAGTCAATCACCGGAGCTTTGTTCTTTGGACTCAGCTGCCAGAAAATCAACCAAACCAGTGACACCGCTGCAACCACGGCAAGGCGGGTGATGAACTCGCTCTGAAACCAATCATCCTTCTGGCCTTCTTCGAGGACATACTGCAGGCTTGCAAGACCAACTGTCAGCAGTCCAATACCAAGCCAATCTGGCCGCCGACTGGCATTCGGATTCTGAAACGGAGAGTCTCGTAGATACGCGCTCACCGGGAACATCGCGATCAGACCGAGCGGAACATTCACGAAGAACACCCAGCCCCAGGTGTAGTTGTCCGTAATCCATCCGCCAAGCGTCGGGCCAAGCGTCGGCGCAACCACAATCCCAATCATGAAGAACGCCTGGACCATGCCCTGCTGCGCCCTTGGAAAGATCTCACGCAGCGTCGCCTGCGCCGTTGATAACAACGCTGCGCCACCCGCGCCCTGAATAATCCGCCAGACCACCATTTGGCCAAGACTGGTCGCAATCCCGCAGAAAAACGATGCCACGATGAACACCGCAATCGAACCGATCAGGTAGTTCCTCCGCCCAAACAGTCCGGCAAGAAATGCCGTCATCGGGAGCACCACCACATTGCTCAAAATGTAGCCTGTCGCCACCCACGCGATTTCCTGTGGTGTGGCATTAAGGTTTCCCGCCATCTGAGGCATTGCTACATTCACAATCGTAGTGTCGAGGACCTCCATTACCGCCGCGGCCCAGAGGCCGGCGAAGATCCACCAACGATGCGGGCTTACACCAATATCCGGGTCGAGCGGCACTGCCGCAGGTTTCTCCACTTATTGCTTTCCACTGGATGCTGGCTTGCCATTCCAGCCAGCCGGCACGCGCTCCGCGTGGTCCGTTTTGTCCGCTGTATCGATGGTCGTCGTTGTGCTCATTCCCATCCGGATACCCGGAGCAGCCTTTGTGATCGCAATCCGCACCGGAATACGCTGGACAACCTTTGTGAAGTTGCCACTGGCGTTGTCAGGAGGAAGCATCGCTGTCGTCGCACCCGTCGCAGTTCCGATGCCTGCGATGACGCCTGCGACTTTCCCGGCTGGAAGCGCATCCACATGGATTTCAACCGGTTGACCAAGATGAATGTCCTTTATCTGGGTCTCCTTGAAGTTAGCAGTGATCCACAGAGCCTCTCCTTGGCTGATCGTCAAAATCGTCTGACCGGGGACAATGCTCGCTCCGACGTTCGCAGTCTTCTTCAACACCACACCACTCTGCGCCGCTACCAAAATCGTCCGCTTGAGCATTTCCTTCGCCGTCGCAACGCCTGCC
>JBEDDQ010000402.1:0-3036 GCA_041176185.1 Armatimonadota bacterium
CTACTGCTCAGCGCAAACGAAACGAACTGCTCTTTCTTCGAAGTAAATGTCCGGCAGGCGATATCAACGGCTTTGCCATCCAGGGATGCTGGAACACGAACTTCCTGGCGCTGCCCATTGACCACAAATGTCAGTTTAGAGTCGCTTTCCTGGGCTGGAATCACGCGAAGCTTGATCTCGCACACACCCTTAGACAGCTTGCCAAACCAGGTCAGCGTCTGAGCAGGATTGGTTAGCGCCGTCGGCTGGTTCTCACGGATTTCCAATCCATAGGGATCGGGCGTGATGTAAGCCGTGTGGGCAGGGATGATGAGAGGAGTGGCTTGCCGATGAAACATTCCATCAGAATACACCTCAGTTCTTCCCCCGTGCCTCCGTGAGCTCGACAATCCAAATGGTTTTTAAGGCGGCATCCCATGGAACATCCACAAAATGGTGCTCCACATGAAACAAATCGTGTTCCCAAAGTCCAAGGGCATCGAGGGCCTGTGGGCGGATAGGGTCTGCAATTAGCACCGGGACCCCGCGCCTGGTAAACATCGGGAGGAGGTCCTTCAAGTACGGATGCATCGAGCGCTCGTAGAGGATATCAGTCCCGATGACGATATCTGTTGTGTCAATCAGGGATGCTGGGAAATCCCGCCAGTCGCCTAAACATGCGGCCGTTTCAACACCATTGAGTGTGGCATTACGGGATGACAGCTCAAGAGCGCCATCAAGGTAATCGGTCTGCGTGACCATCCCACCAGAGATCGCCGCTGCGACTCCGGCCATACCGACGCCGCATCCGAGCTCGAGCACACGCTTACCTGCGAAGCGATGAGCATTGCTGAGAATATACTTTGAGAGGCCGATGGCGCTGGGCCAGAGCATCCAGCCATAGGGAAAGTGATCGAGGTCGTGCTGCGTTTTGACCATATCGATCAGCGCATCCTGATCGATTACAGCTTCTACTTTCACTTCCCGGTCGCCGATGGCAATTCCGGTGATGGTGGTGGGCCAACGGAACATGACCCACGAAATTATCACATCTAAGCCGACACCCGCAGGTAAAGGCTAATTGCTACCCGGCAAGCAGACGCTCAAGCACTGGTTGGACGCGGTCGTGTACAGCCTGATTTGCATAGCCACACCACGATACATCCGCACGGATATCGAGAAGCGCACCAAGGCGCTCACCGTGCTCATCCACGACGATCACACCTGCTTCACGTGCAATCAGCTCGACACAAATGTCATAAGGATGGCAGACGAGCTTCGGCGGCAAACCAAGTTTCTTGAAAAACACTGGTCGGAGATCAGCTGTAAAGCGGTCGTGACCGACCATCAGCTCATAAAGCTGCCCACCCGTCGTCATGTATTGGTCATCAAAAACCAGTGGATTTTCATCGGTATTTGGCGCGACCTCAGCGAGGAGTTGCTCTTCAAACTCGGCCATCGCAGCTTTTCCCGGAGGAAAGAACTTGGCAATTGAGCTGAAGCCATGTGACAGCGTCTCTTCCTGACTTGGCCGGATTTGAGCGTCCTGTTCGCTGCCATCATGGAGGTTACGGACACGCCGGAATGCACCCTCGCCCTGAATGGCCCAGAGCTGATCGGCTAGGAGCGCACGGCTTGTTGGCAGCTCGGTCATCATTGCGACCTCGATGTCAACCAATGTCGTTGCGCGGCCTTTGTTAGGAGCGATTCCACTGAGTGCCCAGCTGGAGCGCTTGTTGAACATCAGGTTACGTGTGCCATCAATAGGATCGAAAATCAACAGGAAGCGCGCATCTTCCTCACGTGCATCATGTGGAAAGACTTTCCACCCAGCATCTTCAACACCTTCGGAGATAAGTACAAATGGGCCTTCGGCTGCCGCCCACTCTTCGCAGTACGCATCGATGATTTCTTCTGCAATCGTATCAATCGCGTAAATGGTATCTCCGCCGCGAACATCCGCTACCGCCGACAGATCATCCACTGTTGACTGGACATCGGCTGCGGTCAAGGCAGCCAATAATGCCTTTTGCAGCTGGTCATGTAGTCGGTGCAGGTGATCCACGAGTGCCTGTCGGTTGTTTAGCAAGGTTTTATAACTCCGGTCGATGGTGTATCAAGTGATACACGTTTCTTACAAAAATCATCCATCAGGCCTTTGCGTGGTGCCGATGTTTGCATCGACAATCGATAGATAATGCAAACAAGCTCCTGGTGCAGGCGATGCTGCTGGGAGGAAACCAGGCCCGCTTTCCGTAATTTGCGGGTGGGTATCCGGGACATACCCCAATACCGCCGGATAACATCGGATAACTGGAAAACCGTGGCGGTTTGCGGCTCTACGCAGCTGTAGTAGCCCCGCCACCAAAATGGAGCTTAGGATGACATCTTCTGCGAAAACGGTAGTGCTTTTTGTCGGTACCTATACGACGAACAATGATTCGGAAGGTATCTACACATATCGCTTCGATATGGAAAATGGTTCCCTGCGCAAGCTCCACGCAGGGCCGAAAACGGCTAGTCCATCCTTTTTGGCATTGAACGCCGATGCAACCGTGCTTTATGCGGTCAATGAAACGGAAACGGGAGAAGTCACATCGTTTACGGTGGACCCTACGGATGCATCCCTGACCGTCCAGTCTACGCAAAAGTCCATGGGTGTCCACCCATGTCACATTGTTCTTGACCACTCGCGCAAAAATGTCCTTGTCGCCAACTACACCAGCGGAACAGCGACATCGCTGGGGCTTGCCGCCGATGGAAGCCTAAAGCCGGGCACAACCATTCAGCAGCGTGGAACGGGCCCGGACAAGGCGCGTCAGGAAGCGGCACATGCCCACTCGGCAAATGTGGATCCAAGTGGCAAGTGGGTTTTGGTGGCTGACCTAGGTGCGGACAAAGTCTTTGTCTATTCCCAGAACAGCAGCGGCGCGCTTGTCCCACACATCGACAAGACGATTTCCCTAAAGGCTGGCTGTGGCCCGCGGCACCTCTCATTCCATCCAAATGGCAAATACGTTTATGTCATCGGCGAGCTAAACAACACGGTGACATCGT
>JBEDDQ010000403.1:0-4428 GCA_041176185.1 Armatimonadota bacterium
TTATCGGCATCCGCTTGAAGAGCAGAGTTGCTGAAACAGTACACCTTCTGTTCGATGAGCTCCTCACGGATGGTGATGTCGATGAAAAACGACTTGGGTGTGCGAATATAGTCGAAGTTAACATCGAAGCTGGAGACTATGACTTTGAGACATTCGAACCTTATACATTCCGGTACTTAAAGGTTGCGGCGACAAACGGGGCACTTGATTTCAGTAATATCTTTGTGCGTGAGCTGGCTTGCCCGGATGCCGACGCAGCATCGTTTAACTGTGCTGATGAAATGTTGAACGAGATTTTCGAGGCGGCCCGACAAACATATCGTCAGAATGCGGTTGACGTGTTTATGGACTGTCCAAGCCGCGAGCGAGCCGGTTGGCTTTGTGATAGCTTTTGGAGCGCGCGAACCGGTCACTTGCTGAGCGGACATCAAAAGATTGAAACTGCATTCCTCGAAAACTATGCCCTCCCAAAGTCATTTGCATACATCCCCGATGGAATGCTACCGATGTGTTATCCAAGTGACCACAATGATGGTGTCTTTATCGCAAACTGGGCCCTTTGGTTTGTTGTTCAGCTACAGGAGTACAAATCCCGGGGAGGCTCAGAGAAACTTATAGAGTCACTGCGCCCCAGAGTCGAAAAGCTATTGAAATGGTTTGAGCGCTACCAAAACAACCTTGGCTTACTTGAAAAGGTTCCATCGTGGGTTTTCGTCGAATGGAGCAAAGCAAATGACTTTGTCCAAGATGTAAACTTTCCATCCAATATGTTGTATGCAGGAGCCCTGAATGCAGCTGCGGAGCTTTATGGAAATCAGACCTGGAAGCGTCAGGCGGATGGGCTTCGGAACGTGATTAACGAGCTCAGCTTCGATGGAAGCTGGTATGTTGATAACGCCATTCGAAAGTCCGATGGGTCGTTGGCCGTAACGAACAACCGAAGTGAGACATGTCAGTATTACGCATTTTTCTTTGATGTAGCATCCCCTAAATCCCGACCAGAGCTCTGGCGTACACTTACATCGGAATTTGGCCCGAAACGCGACACAAAGACCGTCCATCCCGACATCCACATATCAAATGCATTTATTGGCAACTACTTACGTATCGAAGTCCTATCACGTGCTGGTTTGATTACCCAAATCCTACGTGAGTCCACCTCCTATTTCGGCTATATGGCTGAGCGAACAGGTACGCTTTGGGAGAACACGGATTCCAGCGCGAGCTGTAATCATGGATTTGCCAGTCATGTCGCCGTGATGTTGCTACGGGATGTCGTTGGAATCTCAAAAGTTGACCATGCTACGAAGAGCGTCTATGTGGTTCCATCGCTTAGTGACCTCCCGTGGAGCTCGGGCAGCGTTCCCGTTGCTGGCGGAATGGTTACGATTTCATGGAAGAAGACCGCTGTAGGATTCAAGCGGACATTGAAGGCGCCTGCAGGGTGGAAAGTCATCATGACACAGCAAAAGGACTGGAATTAGCCATGGATAATTGGATTGAAACGATACGGACGGTTGAAGACTTCCCAAAGCCCGGAATCATGTTCAAGGACATCACGCCTCTTCTACAAAACCCGGATGCATACCGTGCTGTGCTCGATGCGTTTGTCGTCATTGCAGCCGAGTCGGGTGCTACGGTGATAGCCGGGATCGAATCGCGTGGCTTCTTTTTTGCCTGCCCTTTGGCTGTAACACTTGGATT
This sequence comes from Armatimonadota bacterium, assembly GCA_041176185.1. Classification (GTDB taxonomy): domain Bacteria; phylum Armatimonadota; class Armatimonadia; order Armatimonadales; family Armatimonadaceae; genus CAIRTT01. The sequence goes on from JBEDDQ010000403.1 coordinate 1,705, forward strand.
GCCATTTGTGCCTATTCGGAAGGCTGGAAAGCTTCCATGGGACACGGTGTCGGCCGAATATGATTTGGAGTACGGAAGCGCAATTATCGAGATGCACACAGATGCCGTAACCTCCGGCGACCGTGTACTGATTGTCGATGATGTCTTGGCAACGGGAGGCACAGCTGAGGCAGCTGGGCGGCTAGTGACATCCCTGGGTGCTACCGTCGCAGGGTATGCGTTCCTTAAAAACCTTACATTTCTCGGTGGAACCGAACGGTTGCAGGATGCCCCGGTCTTCAGTCTAGTGGATGTTACAGAATGACCGTTCATGATCTCGAGGCAATTTTGGAGCAGCTTGCACCTGCAGCTCTAAAACTTGGCAATGACCCCATAGGGCGATGCATTGGCTCTAGTCAATTGCACATCACCAAAATCGGTGTAACGCTCGACGCAACACCGTCCGTTATTTCAGAGTGTGTTGCGCAAGGGATCAATGTGCTTGTCACTCACCATCCACTCATCTATTCTCCGTTACACCGATTGGATACATCTTCGGGTTTTCCAGAGAGCGCCATTATTGCCGCTATCAAAGCGGACATTGCTGTGCTGTCAGCCCACACAAACTGGGACTGTGCCGATGGTGGAATCAACGATGTTCTTGCGAACCTTTTGGACTTGACGCATTGCCACCCTATTGAGCCGACGCCGGGAACACAAGGTGAGAAAACGGGTATCGGTAGGGTTGGTCGCTTACACTCTCCGATGATGGAATCTGACTTCCTTTCACTTGTTGAGGAACGCCTTCAGGTCCGTGTACGTTGTTCAGAGCGGCGTGACCGGCTGGTCCAAACGGTTGCAGTGTGCGGTGGCGCGGGTGAAGGCCTGTACTCAAGTGTCAAGGAACACGCCGATGTATATGTCACATCTGACATACGCCATCACATGTTTGTTGCAGCATACGGCGAGAAATGTACGCTTTGGGATGCAGGGCATCGCGAGACAGAGGTTCCAGGTACGAGGCATCTTGCAACTCGCATCTCCAACCACGTAGACATCCCGGTTGTTTGGATTCCTGAGCCAGCAGCCTGAGCTTCCTCGCCAAAAAGTCAAATCTCGCGATTAAACTATATTGCTTGATAGCTTGGCAAGTGTCTCGTAACAGTCCTCGCAGTTGACCTCTAAGTTGAGGAATATAGCCGCATCGACAGGCCATTCTCCACCATTTTCAAAACGGTAGGCTTTTCAAACAACGCAGATACCATTTGTGTCACCATCCGAATCATTGGATGTGTAGATGTGACAGGGAGTTCTTTCTGTAAGCCCATCGAATAGATGTTTACAGACATAAGCGAGACTTGATCCCGTGGTGGGTTTACAGTTCATCGACTGATCTATATCAAGCAAGGCAAACCCAATATAGATTAGTAATCGAGCTCGGACAGAGGGTTACCTGAGATGAGTTTTTCGTGCATCACTCGTTGCTCCGCAAAGCTAATCGCACCCAGGGATGAAATACGTTCGCGCTCGTCAGGTTTGACTTCGGACTTCCAAAACTCCCTGAGTTTTCGGTAATCAGCCAGAAGCATCATCGTGTCTCGCAAATGGCGACACCTTGGACACCGGTACTCGATACGCACACCTGGTTCATCGAGGTAGCGCGGAATCCGCTGCGTGTACCGAATAGACTTTGACGTTAGCCTTTGGCCACACGGACAAGTAATCGAAGGAGAATCCACTACGATAAGTCTACTGCAAATCTGACTACTTGCCGCCCGTTACAACCGGCGCATTCACAACATTGATTCTGTTAGAGTCGACAGTATGCTGAGGAGTATTCGAAATCGCCGTCCTAAACGATTCACTTTGTTGGTTGAGCTGAGACTGAAAGCTTGCGCGAAGGTCATCACTTTCGACTTCTTCATCCACAGATGCCAGCACCATTGATGCCCTGCCGGTCGAGTATCTCGCACTCTTTGGTACTTGGACATCAACGACATGGTCGATATCTGAAGTAATCTCTGTTACACGTGTTCCAATAGCATTCACAGCTGCGATATTAACCCCGCTAACCACAGAAGTGGCGCTGCGCGTGTTTTGTGGGATGACAACAGGTGCTTCCATCGCTACCGCTACGTCACGGTTGTTTGAGTCAGTAACTCGCTTGACATCTTCGCGAACGTTAGTTTGGACAATGCTCGGTTTAGCCTTAGGGTATGGGTTACCAATAGCAACAGACGGACGAAGATTCTTAGGCGTTGTCATAGGAACGCTTTGTCTACCTGGTGTCGGGACATTTACAATGTCAACGGTATTGCCAGACGAAGCCAGACTCTCAACATTGACGGACTGCATTACGTCTCGCGGGCTTGCAAGCAACCATCCAGCTGCAGCCATTACTCCAAGAGCAGGAGCCCATACGGCTGGCTTTCGAAACAAACCAGACCATACAGATTGCTTGGCAAATGTGCTGTTTGCGATTCTGATGGACAGCTCGATAGGTGGCATCTGAATCGGAGGTCGACCAGCTATCGAAACTAGTGAACACATCGCGATGTACTGTGAACATTCCTCACAGGACTCGAGATGTTCCCCGACTACACCCGGAAACTCAGTCCCCGTCCGGATACTCTCATCGGCCAATTCTTTGACGTGCTTGCACATGTATTTATAGATGACGACTCGGCGGTAAGGTTTCACCTTATTCGCCATTTCGAAGCACGTAGTATTACCTGAGTTCATTAC
>JBEDDQ010000404.1:0-4562 GCA_041176185.1 Armatimonadota bacterium
CTTCCTTGCGGCACCCGGCAAGGGCGAATAATGCGACCGAAAATGCGACAACAACACCACGCTTGACCATTGGGGATTACCTCGGAAATGAGTGGTTTTATTCTATCGCCGGGCGTTCAACGTGCCACGCTCACCAAGCGCAAATACAGGGTGCATAATAGGGATTGCAGGCTGCTTTAGACTGTCGCCCCAGACGGCTGTTGCATCCGCAACCAGGAGACACGTGTGCCCAAGCCATCCACCCGGAAATTCCAGTTAAGCCCCACCAAAATCCGCACTTATCGTGACTGTCCGGCGAAGTACCGCTGGGAGTACATCGAAAAACTGGGCCGCTTCTACCGGCGCCCAAAGCCTTACTACAGCTTTGGAACATCGATTCATTCCACCCTCGATGCCTTTGCGCAGGCGGGAGGGCCATCGGTGATGTCCGTGGATGATATCGTCCAGCAGCTCCGCCTCTCATGGGTGGATGCCGGGTATGCATCCCCTGCCGATGCGAAAGCAAAGCTTGCCGAAGCGGAAGCAATTGTCATCGAGTGTCATGCAGCAGCCTTGCATACGGAAGCCACAACTCCACCGGATGAGCGACCGGAGCTCTTCGCAACGGAAAAGACGTACAGCCAGGACATCACCCCGGATGTCCGCCTGACAGGGCGAATCGATAGAATTGATTCCTACCCCGATGGCACATTGGATATTGTCGATTACAAGTCGGGCCGGATGTCGGTTTCTGAAGAGGACGTCGCGGGTGCGCTCCCGATGCGCATCTACCAAACCGTTGTGAAGCATCATCACCCAGATAGGCCTGTTAGGGCATCAATTTATGCGGTCCGCAGCGGGATGATCGCTAGCCACTCTTTGTCAGATGAAGAGCGTGTTGACCTGATTGCAGAGCTTGCCGAAGAAGGTGAGATGCTCAGAAACAAGGACTTCACCAACATCCTGCCGGTGTTCAATGAAGCCCTCTGTGATGAATGCGACTACCGGCCGCACTGCGACCGGATTTGGAAGGACCAGCGCCGTCGCGGTTTGGATTAGCGGGTGATGGTTACTTTCGACAGGCCATTAGGCTGATCCGGGTCAAGACCACGCGTGACGGTGAGGTGGTAAGCAAGTAGCTGCGCCGGGAGGATGTCGACGACTGGCGCGAGGAGTTCAGACTCGGATGCGTGTAGCGGGATGTCAGCATTTTCAGTGGCATTGATACGAATGACGCGTGCGCCGCGGTCGTTTAGCTTATCAACCACACCATTGAGGGATTCGAAGGTTGCGCCGCCTGGCTGGAAGACCAGCACTGGTGTTCGGCGTCCAACGGCGGCGATTGGTCCGTGGAGAAGGTCGGCGCTGGAGTAGGACTGGGTCGCGGTACCTGTTGTCTCGGCGATTTTCAGGGATGACTCAATCGCGGTACAGAGGTGGAGTCCGCGGGCTACAGTAACCATCCGTTCTGCGTGATACAGCGTGGATGCGACAGGCTCGATGCGTCCTGGGAGCATCGCCAGCGTATCGGCGGCGGCTTGTGGAAGGCGATTTACGCAGTCCAGCAATGCCTTGTCGCCTCCGAGCATCGCACCGAGCTGCGCAAAGATTGCAAGCGTCGTTGTGTATGTCTTGGTCGCCGCGACGGCCTTTTCCAGTTCAGCCTGACAGAAAAGTACATGGTCGGCGATTCCGGCAAGCGCGGATGTCGGTGTGTTGGTGATCGCCGCGGTGAGTGCTCCGGCGGCTTTTGCCTGGGAGATGACTTCATTTACATCTTCGCCGGCTCCGCTCTGCGAAACGCCTACGACAAGGGCATCCCGGAATGCGACTTTTGCATCATAGAGGGTGTGGACGCTTGGTGCTGCCAGACCACAGGGGAGGCCCGCGGTGATTTGCCAGAGGTATTTTGCATACGTAGCCGCGTTGTCAGATGTCCCACGTGCGGCGAAGATCACATAGCGGATGTCCCGTTTTTTGATTTCATCCACCAGGGCCTGAGCACCTGCTGCGTTTGCGGTGAGCGCGCGCTCAATTGCGGCTGGCTGTTGATGAATTTCGTCGAAGAGGATGGACATCGGGTTACCTTCCGGCATCGGACACGGGGTCAGCCCCGCGCACGCCGGTCAATTATAACCTGTCGTCTCATCGATACTAAGAGCCTAGTCACGCCCGCGCAGCTGAAGCAGGATACGGATGACGTACCAGAGGAGCATCGCCACACTGGCGAAGAGCTCAAGCGATGCCGCGACGTGGTCACGCTCATCGTATTCATTGATGACACGGTCGGTGTCATAAAGAATCGCGCCGCCGGCAAACGCAATCATGATCGCGCTAAACCAGAGTCCAAGCGAAAAGCCGAAGATCATCCCGGTAACCATCACGCCAAGGAGCACCAAGCTCGCCACGCCCAGAATGGGTCCCAGGAAATTGAAGCGCATTTTGGAGCCGAAGGCGACGGCGGTCAGTCCGAGGAAGAGAGCACCCGTCATGGTCGCAGCCTGCGGAACGATACCCGGTGCCACATTGTTTGCGATGTATAGCAGGGGCAGAAACACAACGGCTTCGATCAGGATGTACAGGCCATAGCCAAGGTATTGCTTGCTTGGGTCAGGAGATGATGCCAGCTGGGAACGGGCTATCCAGCTGATAAGCATAAAGATACCAATCAACAGGAACCAGCCGATTTGGCCAAAGCCAAAGACCATCGCGAGGATAGCAGCCCCAAGCGGTGAGTTCAGGAGGAGCGCTTCGATAATCGCAAAGACGAGAAAGCCACCAGCGAGGTGACCATAGACCTTGGAGATGAACGCCTGTCGCCGGGCAGGCGAATTGGCTTGGTAGTTAGATCCCCATTGTTGTTGATACATCGATGCCCCTCCAAACACAAACTATCAGTTGACTTTACTGTTATCGACTGGTCTTCGGTTCCATGGATACTGTTTCCTGCAGCGTTGCAGCTTAAACAGACATCAAAATGTCCGACCACCGAATCCAAAGCCATTTGGCAACAGGTCGCGCAGCCATGCCTTAATCACAATTTCGCCATCCGGTGTGACAGAGATAATTTCCATTGGATGCGCATCATCGTGAAACTCGGATAAAACCTGCCGGCAGGCACCGCAAGGAGCTCCGCCATCGGCGGTCACAACCACACACGCATGAATCATCCGATTACCCGCTCCGGCTGCAGCACAAACCGCTGCCCGTTCAGCACAGATTGTTAGGCCAAAGCTCGCATTTTCGACATTGCACCCAGCGACCACACTGCCATCCGAAAGCAGAAGCGCGGCTCCGACGCTGTAGTTTGAATACGGTGCATAGGCATTGAGACGTGCTTTGATGGCCGCATCCACTAGCATTTCCAATGTTACTTCGCTAAGCAAAGCGGATCACCGTCACCCCCGCGCCACCTTCATCTGGGTGGGAAAGCTGGTACGCCACTACACGGGAATCGCCGCTTAGCTGCTCCCACACGGCACGTTTAAGCGCCCCCGTCCCCTTGCCATGGACAACACGTCCGCCATCAAGGCCCGCGAGAACAGCATCATCAAGCCACTTGTCGAGGCGTGGCAGTGCTGCATCCACACGCATCCCAATCAGCATCAACTCGTGGGAAAAGCTGCTCGCCTTCTCAATCATCACGCTTGAGAGCTGGTTCCCGGAACGCGGGGCAAGCCCGCCTTGACGCGGCTGCTTTTTGTCCTTCTCCGGCCTTGACTCGGCTGGCTTTGAACTCACATCCCGCACTGGACGTTCTTTACCCTTGCTCCGTGCTGGAATCGGAGGCATTGCAGCGACTTCTTCAGCGAGACTCGGCTTTGCCTTTGGCTTTTGCTTCGCTGCCGAGACACCCACGATACGCAGGCCCGTCATCGGCACCGTCACTCGCATCACGCCGACCTGAACAATGGCCTCGGCGCCGCTGGTATTCTCGACAACCGTTCCCGATGCTCCGCCAAGGCTGGTAACCCGCACGGTGTCGCCCTTGGCGAGAGCCGTTGGAACATCGGCTTCATCTACCGGAGGAGGTTCTTTCTCATGCCCAATCTGGCCGACAAGTTCCTCCGATGTCTCCTTCATCTTCTTACGAGCCGATTGGGTCTTGCGACCTTCCTTGCCCATACGCCGCAGCTCGGAAATAATGTTGTCCATCTTTTCCGTTTTCTGCCGGATGAGAAGTCTTGCTTCCTCCGATGCCCGCTCCTTTGCTTCCGCGCGCAGGCGCTCTAGGTCCTCGAGGCGCTTTGCATGCTTTGCTCGAAGGTCGGCAAGCTCCTTACGAAGTCTCTCGGCTTCCCGGTGCTCATCTTCAGCTGCTTTCTTCGCAGCCTCAAGACGAAGCATAACTTCTGCAGCATCCGCTCCAGCTGACCCAAGACTGGCCACGGCTGCATCCACAACGCGGTTTGGCATCCCGAGACGACGCGCAATATGAAATGCATTCGATGACCCGGGAACACCTTGAAGAAGTCTATATGTCGGCTTCAACGTCTCGACATCAAACTCGACCGCTGCGTTCTCAACGCCATCCCGAGAATACGCAAATTCCTTGAGCTCACCGTAGTGCGTAGTCGCCACAA
>JBEDDQ010000405.1:0-5475 GCA_041176185.1 Armatimonadota bacterium
GCATCGCCTCCTGCAGGCTTTATGGCTGTTGTTTCAAAGGATCTCGTTTCATCTAGGCGCCCAATAAGCTGATTTGCTGTGATCATCGATGTCACATTTGCAAACTTACCGAGCGCATCCCGCCCAAAGACCGACCAGGCATGTGACAAAAACGCAACCGATGCTTCCTCGACCTCTCCGGGCGTCAAGCCGCCATCAGGATTCTGAATGGCAATGGCAAGCGCTGCTGCGACGTCCACAGTCTCACGGCTGTCAAGCGATTGAAAACCGTCATCAGAGCGTCCAGCACATCCCCACAGCATGTCTGTCCGCACTTGAACCGCTCCAACCAGTGCGGCAAGGGATGTTTTGAGATTTGTCTTGCTCACCGCATCCCCGATATGCAGCGTAAACGCATGGTCAACCAAAACCACACGCGCAAGCGAGACGACATCATCAAGGTCACGCTTGTCCTTCTCATTCCCGCTACGCGGAAGCTGAAGGTGAACACCGGTAATCGGCTCAGTTGTATCGAGAAGCACAACCTTGGCGCGCCGCACCCGATACGTTCGGATGAGGTTTGACCTTACATCAGACGGTAGCCTTTCGGCAGCCACCAGCCACGGATACAAATTCCAAAGACCTTCGGATGCAGGTACGCCGGAAGGCATTGCCTTTAGACGGCCGCTCGGAGTCGCAAGGTCCTCTCCATAAAGTGCAGTAGCAGCCTGTGTAGGAGGCGTGAGGCTGATTCGGGATGTCTTTTCGGCGACATATGTATACGGGCCATAGCGCGTTCGGATTTCGGTGCGGACCAGTGGACCACGCACGCGGGCCGGGAAACCAGCCTGCAATGCGAGGGACAATATTGGTGAGATTGGCGCATATGGCGTGTTCCATGTTTGCGTCGTCGATATTTCAGCCCCGGTGACCTCATTGGAAATGCCCTGAAGAACCGGAATCGGTGCATCGCCCCAATCCGACACTGCCTTCCATGCTGCGCTCAGCGAAGCTACTTGTCGCATACCCGTAGGGGTGGTGAAGATGACTTCTCCGAGAGGCGTTGGCGACTCAACCGTAAGGCCATCGCCGGTAAACCAAGCCTTGGTCCCCGGGCTCCTTGGAACTTTGATCAGCAATGGGACAGCCGGGTAGCGGTCGCCAGGAATGACCAACAGCCACCCCTGTTTCAACCGTGTTGGATCAAGCCCAACCCTTACCGACTTGCCGGCACGATTCGTGAATCTCAGTACAAGTTGTTTCCCAAACGTTGCTGAAAATCCAGGATAAACCAGCGTGTAGCGGATTTGACTGGGTGCCCCGACTCCGCCACCTTCAACGGCGAGAATCTTTTCTGTTGGATTTATCGATGACACGACAGCGGAGAGGGCAGCCTTTGGATCCCCCCAGCGGATATTCAATTCCGGGTTAGTGCCCAGAAGTGTAAATCCACGCGGATGAACATTGGTTGTTAGTAACCCATCCTCATGAAATCGTCCAAAACGCCCGTAAGCCTGATCGGCAAGCGCTGGACAAAGCATCTGAAGGGCAAGCACCACCAAGAGAACAACTTTTTTCACGATAGGCGCATTGTAGGTTATCCACAGGGCCATCGGTAAACGATGCACACGCTACACTACGTAATTGTGAAATACCGCTACCGTCAACAGGACCGTACCCCAAACGTAGTTATCCCGATGCGCGCTGGATCCGTAATCACCGCACATCCCCGGATGCCGGAAAAGTCGATCCCGCTTGCCAATGTAATATCCGCCCGTAACACCGTTCGACTGCATTCCGGGCTGAGATTTACCATCAGCGGCTTCACAAAGACTTCCATCACCCTGACATCCGAGATGTCAAGTCCCAAGACGATTCGAATCGGCTCACAAGCCTTTTTGGATGACAAAGACCTCCCCACAGTGCTCACCGGAGATCCGGCCGGCCTTTCGATTGTCACATCGGGGCTGGTTCGCATTGGGATGTCGGCTGAGATTATTGACGCTCAGAGCTCAACGGGTGACAAGTTGATGGCTCTGCGGATAGACCTAACCCCACCGGTCATTGATGATCACGCAATTGTCTTTGAGAACATCCCAGATGGCAACATCACCCTAAGACAGGATGGTCGGCCGGATAAGCTCGTTGGCAAGGTCATCCGCGGAGCGAAAGGGACCGGTCGAATCGATGGAACAGAGAATCTCGGTAATGGATCTCTAACGGAAGCTGAACCCGCAGGCGTTGTCCTCTCGACCTCCCCGGATACCTCTGCCCCCGCAAGCCGATTTACAGAGCGTCGGGGCGGCGTTGCTATTACCACTCTGGCGGATAATCAACCCTTTACGATGGTCATTAAGGATGCCATTCCGGCCATCGCACTGAAGGGATTTGCATTTGACGGAAAGTCGCACATCGCCGATGTACAACGCGAAAATGGCGATTGGGAACGCTTTCCATCAGTTGTTGGGCATCGCGCAGACACATTAGTTCGCCCTCATCCAAAGGGACTGGTCATCGCAATTCGGATCCGACCAACGAACGTAACATCGACCGCCCAAGCCATACAAGCCGTGGCACTGCAATTTGAAAAGGCAACGCTTGCTGATGCGGCGAAGCGCAAGGTCCCGGTCATCAGTGGTATGCACACCCTGCGGATCTCCCCTACTGACCCGGGACGGGTAGCATCGTTAAAGATCAAAATTGCAGATCTGCTCTTCGTGATGAATGTAAAGCCGTTCGTAAAGACGTGGGATACGTCATCACTGCCAGATGGTCTTCACTCGGTTATGGTCGAACTTCTCGATGAGAGTGGTGCACTGATCACGACAACGCGGCAGGAAGTGTATGTGCGGAACCGTAATCTTTCAACGGAGCTATCCACGTGCCAGTGGTAGTCCCTCCGGCTCAAGTCCTTCCGCCCTTGCGGGCAACGTGGTCGGGGATGTCGACGACGGATGGCTTTGCACAGCTCAAAGATGCCAATATCCGCTGGGGAGCCCTTGGGATTTCTGCGGCCAGCGTTTTTGTCAGACCTTCGATTACAAAACCATCCCAGTTGCGAATAACTGGAGGCTTTCAGGCCGAACGCGGTGGCGATAAGCTGCTTGGCCGCTCCATTTCATTCGATGTCGACAAGCAAGTTCTTGTTGGTGAGGCGGTTTCCATTCGGCATGATGTCTTCCGGATTGACACGGCGAGTTTTTCCCGGGGACCTCTCGGGATGTCGTTATCCGATGTCGTGATCGTAGACAATGTCCCTGAGCAAATCAGAACGCTCTCCATATCGGCATCCAAGCTTTCGTACAAAGCGACATCCGGGCAATGGAACATTCATAATCTGGGACTTAGTCTTTACAAAACACATCTTCTGACCGTGCCCAGCGTGCGCTTTCAAACAGGTAGCACGGCTTCGGCCAGTCGTGCGACACGCTTTCAGTTACCAGTTTCCATAAGGCAGTCAGGAATCTCGGGTCCGGTTGCAACTCTTGCGTATGCGGCGCAGCCTGTGCCAGGCGTTGGTGCCGCCGTGATGTTTGAACAAACGGCAAGGCGTGGAGATGCGGCATCTGTTGCGCTGTCTTACGAAGTTGCCAATCAAAAAAGGCGCCTGGCGACGACACAGGAGAAGGAAACAGATGGCCTTCCGCTCGGCGATATGGCATCGATACTGGCAGAGCCTCCGGCGGTCAAACGGGATGTCGCCCCACGCCTTCAGCTTCCACCGGTATTGGGTACGGCTATCGGTGCTGCTGGAACATCCGCAGTCTCTCTTACAATGGCAGACCGCCAGGAGGTTATCAGACGCTATAAAACGGTCCTCGTCGACAACAAGCCTCTGGTCGCCGTTAGCTCATCGTGGGTCATGGGGCCATCCGCAGTCGAAGCCCACTTTGAAACGGGAAATCGTCTCGAAACGGACCTGCAAACAACCGTTTCGTCCTATCGAACGAAGTCATCTGTGAGATTTCGCTCGATGGTCCCAATCTTCAACCAACGCCTTCCGGTCGAGCTTCAAACAGTGCGTGTGACTGCAAGTGACGCCTACAGTTACACGCAGCTGTCAACTGAGCTGATTCCAAGGGGCGCTGGGAGTCGGCTGTCAGCAGCACTGTCGGTGCGTGATATTCATGGACGTGCGACATATTATTCGGATGTCTTAGAAGCTCCATCGGAGCTCCAAATTCGGTTTAATACGCCACTTTCAGATTGGCAGCTAGCGCTAGGGTCCCGGTTGGATCTGACATCGAATCACTTCTTTGACACAGAACTTGTCATTGCAGCGCCTGGCAGGGTCATCCGCCCGGAGTTTCGCTACCGTACCCGTGGCAATCAGTTTGCAATCAATATTGCGATGCCGTTTTTCTCTCTCTAACATCCGCAGGAATGCACCACCGGTAAGTAGAAATACCTGCCTATGGAACGACGATCTTTTTTGACGAGTGCGGCCACTGGTTTTGCGCTCACTACCCTACCGGATTGGTTTTCTGCGCGTGCCGAGGCAGCAGAAATTGAGGCGCAAGCGGCACGCCCACGCCGAATTGCAGCAAATGACAAAATTCGCATCGGCTTGATTGGTGCCGGTGGTAGCAAAGGTGGCTTCCGCCAAGGACTTGGCGATGCACGAAACATCGCGAGCCGGCCAGGTGTCGAATGTGTTGCGGTTTGTGATGTTGACCTGAAGCACCTTCAAGAAGCATCCGAGGTCTTCGAAGGCTCTAAAAAGTATGTCGACTTCCGCTACTTGCTGGATCGAAGTGATATCGATGCTGTTGTCATCGGTACACCTGACCACTGGCATGCAGTCATCGCCGGTATGGCCATCCGTAAGGGTAAGGATGTTTACTGCGAAAAGCCGATGACCTTGACGATTGGTGAAGGTCAGCAGCTTGTAAAGCTTGCGAAGGACAATGGCACAGTCTGGCAGACGGGATCCCAGCAGCGCTCAGATGCTCGCTTCCGCCTTGCATGTGAGCTTGTTCGCAATGGCCGTATCGGTCAGGTCCGAAAAGTTACTGCTCACTTGCCAGGTGGCAGCCGCGGAGCCAATTTCCAAGTGACAGATGCCCCCGATGACTTCCTGTTTGACATGTGGCTTGGCCCTGCTCCTGAAACCCCTTATATCAAGGAGCGAACCCACGGATCATTCCGTCACTGGTTTGACTACTCTGGTGGCATGATGACCGACTGGGGAGCACACCACCTCGACATTTCCCAATGGGGTCTCGGGATGGATAAGTCCGGCCCGGTTAAGATCAAGTCGACGGGTACAGCACAGCCAGCCGATGCCGAGAAGCGTTCCTTTGAAGCATTCCTTGAATACCAGGTCACCTACACCTACGCAAATGGTGTCGAGCTTACGGCTACAGACAAGGGTGAGAATGGTGTCACGTTTGAAGGCGAGGATGGCCGCTGGATCTTTGTATCGCGTGGGCGTATCGCAGCAAGCGATCCAAAGCTCCTTACCGATCCACTGCCAGAGAAGGCTGAGCGTTTGTA